>JBDKVB010000094.1 GCA_039679385.1 Armatimonadia bacterium
GTCGGCGACGGCGTCGTGGAGATCGACATCTTCGAGCAGCAGGGCCGGTACATCACCGACTCCGCCACCAGCATCGACCTCAACGTGCACTTTACCCGCGACGCTCACAGCCGCCCCGAGGCCGGCATCGACGCCTCCGCCGACTTCCACGTCTGGGCGATGGAGTGGCAGGAGGGACAGATCGACTGGTACCTCGACGGCGAGGTCATCCACACTTACAGGGGCCCCACTCCGCAGGAGAAGATGTTCATCCTGGTCGCGCTGTTCCAGTACTCCGGCTGGATCGGCCAGATCGACCCGAACATGACCTATCCGCGCGACTTCGAGATCGACTACGTCCGAGTCTACGCGCGAGACGAAGGATAGGGGACTGGGGGACGACGCGGACCCCACCGGCCCTTCGGTGTAGGGCTGTCCTGCGACGGAGCGCCGACCAACCACGGGGGCGGCGCTCCGACCGGGCTCGCCTTGCCCGTCGGAAGGGAAGCCGGTTCGCGCTAGATGAAGATCTTGTAGGTCTTCACGCCGAAGGCCGGACCGATGATGGCCCAGATGGCACCGATCGTGTAGTCTCCAGCTAACAGTCCGAGGAAGAACCAAATCCCCTGCCGGTGCGCTTTCTGGCCACCGTAGCGCATGAGCACGACCTTGATGAGCCAGCTCACAAAGAAAGCGAACCAGAAGTAGTCCATCGCAAAGGAGATCGCCAGCGCATACCCGGCCGGATGGAAGGGCAGGCCGCCGTAACGGAACCGCAGCGCCTTCAGCGCCCACACGATCACCCCACCCACAACCATGGCGGCGATGGCGCTGTAGTCCGTCGGCTGGGGCGAGAGGATCCACGTCGACAGCCGATCGTAGGTCTCCCGGCCCACCCACGACTTGAACCCCATGCAGCGTGCCGCAGCACCCTCCCGCATCGTGATATGAAGGTTCGCCCAGAAGCTGAACACGATCGCCCCGACCGTAGCGATCATGATCGCCCCGGCCAGCCACTTGCGGTCCAGGTCGGCGAACTCGCTCATCTTGAAGGCCTCGAGCTGGCAGGGCATCGGGTGGCAGCGGTATCCGCGGTTGAACCAGTAGGTGACCGAGAGCGCCGTCAGGTTGCGGGCCCCAAAGGCCCCGGCACCGGCGATCTGTACCATCAGGCGGTGGGGGTTGACGAAGTAGATCTCGTGGGGCGTGCCCAGTTCGGCCCGCACCCGGGTGATGGCGATGGATAGGAGGAAGAAGATCAGAAAGAAGCTCAGCGTGACCGCCGGGGACATCCCTGCGTAGCCGAAGAAGATGCACAGGGCCACGCTCCCCAGGACAATGCCGGCAATCGCCGTTCGGTAGCTGATCGGCTCCTGGCGGTCATCGAGGTCCGTCGGCAGGCCCTGGACATGGTCCCACACCTTGCGCAGATGCCCGCGCAACGCCCACAGGGACACCAGGGCAATCCCGATCCACGCACCACCGGCCTGCTCGTTGAGGTAGGGGAAGCCCTGGGCCGACTGCTGTCCCATCATCGCACCGGCGACGCGCTCGAACTTCGACACCACATAGAAGAACCAGCACGAGAAGCTAAGGTCGGAGGGAAGAAAGAAGGCCAGGCCAATGGCGAAGGGGTACATGCCCAGACGTGTCGAGCCGGTGGCGTTCCAGGGCCGACTGGGCCAGTGCTGGGCCAGTTCATACAGCTTGATGTAGCGGATCTCGGGGATCTGCGGCCACAGGGCATGGCAGCCGTTCACAACATCGATGACCGTCGCGATCCCAAAGCCGATCCACATGAGGTGGTTGCGGAAGAACCGCGCCGACTCCTGGCCGCGAGTCAGCTCCAGGGGCAGCAGGATCAAAGGGTAGGAGAGCTTCTCCTGTTCGGTCCAGGGCTTCCGAACCAGAACATTGATGCACAGCATCACAAAGATCAGCACAAACAAGAAGCCGCCCCACGCCGCGAGTGGCACCAGGAAGGGGCCGTACATCTGGGGCTGCCAGAAGCTCTCGCGCCCCTCGTACAGACCGCGGAGCGCGATCTCATCCGACACGGTGAGCCACCGGGGGATGTACTGCCAGAACAGCTCCTCCCAGCGATTCTCCGGGGTTGCGAAGCGGAAGGGGTGACCGATGGTGCCGAAGAGATTCTGGACGAAGTCGTGTCCGGCCAGGGTCTCCGAGATCACGACCATCAGGTAGATGACCAGCAGTTCGGCCTGGCTGAAAGCCTGTCGGGGGGCGAAGCGCAGCAGGAGCAGGTTCAGCAGGGCCAGGGCGAAGAGCATGAAGACGGGCGTGATGAACAGAGGCAGACAGGAGCCGTCGAGGGTGTACCAGCGGACCTCGACGAGCGTGACCCAATAGACATTGACCGGCATCAGCAGCAGGCCGATCAGGATGCAGCGCGGCGTGACGCCGTGTCGACGGGGTACCTCTTGCACGATTCAGTCCCGTAACCGTGAGGTCACAGCATTGTAGCGGTCGCGTTGCAGAAACGTCAACCGGGAGAGGGTGTCTAAAGACGCAAAGGGGGCATGCTACCGGGGTTGTCTGCACGGTCGGTACCCCCGGGCAGGACCAGGCCCTGCCTTCCGCCAGCCTCGGCAAGCATTGCATTGCCCGGTTGGGGTTGTGTATAATCCGCAGGAGACGGCACGATGTGGGTAAACTGACTATACAAGCCGTTCATTTCGCTGAGGACGTGTCGTGACCCACTATGACTGAGTTGCTGTACGCAGTAAAGGACTGCATCGCCGGCGGCCGCCCACTCACGGTGGCCGAGGGCGAAGAGCTATATGCCTGCACCGACTTGCTTGAGTTGGGCAGGCTTGCCGAGAGTGTGCGTCATCGCCTGGCCGACGGTAACTGTACCCTGATCAGGACTCGCCGTATCCGATACAGTAATGTGTGTCGCAATCAGTGTTCATACTGCGCCAAGGCCAAGCGGCCTGGTGAGGAGGGCGCCTACCAGCGCACCGTCGAGGAAGTCGTCGATCTGGTCGACGAGGCCATATCTCTGGGCTTCACCCAGTTCCAGCTAGCAGGCGGCTCCAGTCCCTCGGACGAGCTGGACTACTTCCTTGAGATGCTCTCCACTCTCCGCGCTCGTTTCCCCAAGATACACCTCCAGGGCTTCGCACCCGCACAGCTTGTGAACATCGCCAATGCTGCCCGCCTGCCGTCGACTGAGGTTCTTGCTCAGCTTCGTGAGGCAGGGCTCGACTCTCTGCTGGAGGACGGGGCCGACATCTTCGACCCGGCCATCCGCAGGGTCCTGTGTCGGACCAAGGCTACTGGTGGGCAGTGGCTCCAGGTCATGCGCGAGGCCCACGGGATGGGTATGCTCGGCGGTGCCAGCATGCTCTATGGTCACTACGAAGGTCGCGAGGAGAAGATTGAGCACCTGTGCCACCTGCGCGACCTCCAGGACGAGACCGGCCGGTTCACCTTCTACGCACCCCGGACCTTCCGTGCTGAGAACAGTCTCGCCAATGCCGGCGCACTCGTCGGCGGCGTTGAGGACCTGCGGGAGTTTGCCGTCGGGCGCATCTTCCTGTCCACCTTCCCGCACCTGCGTTGTTACGCCAATGATCTGGGCATGAAGACTACGCAGATCGCGCTCAACTTCGGAGTAGATACGGTAGTCGTGGTGACCCACGACCATGAGCCGCTCAAGGACGAGGATCGTGCTGAGGCCGGGCTCCCGAACCTGCCGCAGTTGCGAGAACTGGTCGAGAGGGCCGGGCTGGAGATCCGCGAGGGTACCCTCGACCAGCGGCTTTCGCCCGTGGCTTCTTCCGGCTCCTAGCTGCTCTTGCAGCCATCACAGATCCCGACTGCCCGCTTCCGCCTGTGCGCTGGAAGTGGGTAGTTTCACTTCCGCGGGCAGGTAGCCGGGCCCTTGTGAGCCGGGAGATGGCGATCGCCTGTCGCGTGCTCGTCAGGGCGTGAGGGTGTAGCCGGAGCCCTGGCGGTCGTAGGTGAAGGGGCGGCCCGTGAGGGGATCCGCCGGAACCCTTGCCAGATACTGTGGCGTCAGAGCGCTCAGTCCTGCCGGGTAGCGGTCGTCGGCAAGACGGGATAGCTCCAGCGCCGTCACGATCCGCAGCCGCTGGAGTACCTGCAGGCGTGTGTAGCGGCACTCAAGGATCTTGCTGGCAGGGATGGAGAACACCTGCTCCAGCGGGTCCCGTGGGGGCTCCAGGGCCCGCTCCATCGCAAGGCCCTGTGGCGCCGGGAGTGCAGTCGCCCGCAGCAAGGTCTGCCACTTGTCCCAGGCGGTCTTCATCGACCCCGCCGGATCGCGGCGCGGGTCAAATCGCCACAGGGTCCGGACCGTCTGCGACCAGTCCTCCGTCGACATCGCCCGGTACGACTCCACTGCTGTCGTCAGCCCCTGCCGCAGGATCAGGTCCAGCGCCGGCACCTTCTGCAGCGCCTCCGCGGCCAGCCGATCCACCTTCACCAGTTCGTCGCGTCGGAAGGAGTGCGAGGTGATGCCGGTGGTCAGGACGGCTGCCGCAGCGCGCTCAAGGCGGACTGCATCCTTCTCGGCTTCAGGATCGGGGCAGGCGCAGAGAAAGGCCGCCAGGCGCACGGCGTCGGTGCACACTGCCAGACATTCCGCCGTGTCACCCGCCTTGAGCTCGGCACAGGCAACGACGGCCACTGCGTCGGCGAGTTCAGCCACAGCCTGCGCGTCGTACTCCCAACTGCCCATCGTCCCCGGCCAGCGCTCCGGTTCCTCGGCGAGCGCCGCTCGTAGACTCGAAAGGGCCGAGGCCAAAGACCGCGCTGTCTCCTGGAGTTGAGTTGGCGCCGGGATGATGCCACCGACGATCCCTTCAGCCTGGCGGCGGTAGTCGGAGATTTGGGGTAGCGCATCGGCGACCCTGCGGAAGGACTGCGAGAGCCCTCCATAGGCCGCGGGCGGCACCTTCACCAGTAAGTCGCTGGGCGGCAGCGGCATCTTCCCCTTGGGCGGGATCATCCGCTCGCAGCCCGTCAGCAGCGTGAGCAGGCACAGGGCGACAAGGCCCCGAAGGGCCCAGCGGGGACCTTTGGTGAGGGTGCCGATCCGGCCGCGACCGCGCTTCCGCATCCGTTCCCTCCTCTCAGAGCCGCCTCCCGGGTGGGCAACCGAGTAGCAGGTCGATGCCCGCCGGTACCCGCGCGCTGAAAACCACTGTGACCTGATTGTACTGCGCCCCTGCACTCCTGACCTGCACCGCACCCAGCGGCTGCGAAGTCGAGCAGGACAGGGTCAAGGTTCGGTCAGACTCAGCAAGCCACAGGCCGAGAGACCAGGCCTCCATGGGCGGCAGCGCGTACTGCAAGCCCGCATCCCGGACCGTCTCGAACTGGGCCGCCCCTGGAGACAGTGCGAACTCGTCCACCCCCGACTTCGATCGCGACGTGATCAGGCAGAGCGGCGGCGGAGGACCGTCGAGATCACCGGAATCGAGGGTCAGCCGCAGGGCGCTGTCGTCATCGCCCAGAAGTGCCGCAAACCGCAGCACGCGGCCCTTGTAGGTGGTCCGGAACTCACAGCAGGCGGCCCTCTCCCCGACGGAGGGTTTCGACCAGAACCACCGGCCTGTCCCCGACCACAGAAGGCCGAGTGGCAAGTCGCCTTCGACCAGCAAGTCCTGCCCCGTCTCTCGCGGCACCAGGGCATAGAGACACCCGATGTCCGCGATGAACTCGGCACGCAGACGGGGGTTCTCCAGGCACAGGACCGTTGCCGCACGGGGCCCTGAGGCGAAGTTGACTACCTGCTGCCGGGAGTAGCTGCAAGCTCCGTGCGCGATGCGGAGAGGCTTGTCGACGCGAAGCCGATCGGTCCCCGTGGCCATGCTCCGCACATACAGCCTGCCGGTGATCATCCCTTGCGGTCGGGCCTCCGCGAACACCTGCAGAGCAGTGCCATGCCACTCGCCGTCACCGGTCACCGCAAGGGTGGCCGCCGGGCTTGCCGAGTAGCCGGCTCCGGCATCAGTGAGGTGCACGCCGCAGACGAGGCTGACCGGCCCCGGGGTGTGCTTCCGTGCCCTGACGGTGACCACTGCAGGCTTCTCGGGAGTGGGGAACAAGGTGACGTCGGCGCCGACAACCTGGACCTCGACTGCGCTCTGGATCACGGAGACGAGGGTATCTGACGTAGCCGCCTCTTGGGCCCACGCTGCGGTGCAGGCGAGCGTCAGGATCGCTTTGAGCAGGAGGGTCAAGGTCGAGTTCACCGTGAGGGCGTGGCTCGGCGAAAGTGATGCGGCCAGACACGGGTATTCCTGTCCCGTCGCGTCTCTTCCTGCCTGGCACAGCGCCTGAGGAGCCAGGTCAGTGGGGTGCCGTCACCCCGGCAGGCCCCGCAAGCAGAACGCGCCACCCCGGAGGATGGCGCGTTCAACACAGCCGCACGATGGACCCTACCGTACGAGGGTACGTTTCTGCACAGACTCAAAGCCTTTGGCATCCACCGCGCGAACCGTGATATCCACTCGATCACTGCCTGCAGGCACCGGAACCTGGATCGCGAACTTGCCCAAGAGGTTCGGGGTGATCGTCACGCCGTTCACGGTCACTGTTGAGCCCCGCTCAGCCTTGCCGCTTACCGGGACTGCTGTGAGCCCGACCGGCAAGGTCTCGTAAGTGGGTTCGATGAGCTCGAGGCTGGGCTTGGCGACCGAGAGTTCTCGATCCCACTGTGCGACCTCGTCAGGCTTCATCTCGGCCACCTGGTGCGACACAGCACCGGCAGCACCGGCCTCTCCGGCCCCGATGTCAACACTGCCCTGCTTATCCGACAGCGCCACACTCCCCTTCAGCACCGATACCCGGGTCGCACCGTCTGGCGTGACGGCAACGGAGAAAACCGTCCCACGGACGGCCGCAGTCGCCGTCGGAGTGCGGATCTCGAACTTCGATTGCTGTGAGAGCGCCTTCAGTACCCGAACCCACACCTGGCCGCTGTCCAGCTTGAAGAGGTAGTCCTGACTGTCGTCGGACCGGTTGACCTGGCACTTGAGAACCTGGACCGTCGTATCCGGGCCGATTCGGAGGCGTGAATCGTCGACCCAGTTCAGAGTGAGATGGCCGTCTGCCCCGGTGCGCAGGACGTCTCCGGCCTTCACTCGCTCCGTGGTTCCCAGGGGGACGAAGCCGGGCGATCCGGCAGGCTGGACGCTGATGCTGCCGCCCGGGTCACTGACGGCGGCGACGCGCTGGAGCACCAGTACCGACTCCAGAAGCGAGGCGCCGACGAACACCAGCGTCGCGAAAGAACAGATCAACAGCACGGCCGCTTTTCTCATGCTCAATCCCTCAACCGCCACTGGCGGTCATAGCTTCGGCATACCACGGGCGGCCCGCAGGGCCGCTCCCCTCTCCCGCGAGGAGGTATACCCGATGGTCTGAAGCCCTAAACGCCGCGGCCTTCAGGCATCCTTGAGCACCAACAGCACTTCAGCGCGACGTCGGAATCTGCGTGGAGGTGTCCTGAGATGGGCGGGGAATAGCCCGCCATCGCACGACCAATGACGGGGCATCTTGCCCGATGGAGGCGTTTGCATGTCAGAACCACGGATTTCGGCACAACTCATCGTGTACGCGGGCAGACAGGCCAAGGACCTGGCGGGCGTGATTGGCGAACTGGCACAGATCGGGTATGCGGGAGCCGAGATCGGCGCCAACTTCGCCGACGAGGACTGGGGGCAAGTCAAGGGCGTCTTCGATGACAAGGGTATGGTGATCTCAGGCCTGCATGCCGGCTATGCCGCCGTGGCCAACCCTGAGTGGGGCCCGAAGGCTATCGACGCCTGCAAGGCAATGGGTGTCAGCTACATCCTATCCTCCGGCGTTGCACCCGGCGAGGGAATCGAGCCCTACCTCCGCTGCGCCGAGCCCTTCAACGCCTTTGGGGCCAAGTGCAAGGAGAACGGGATCACCTTCTGCTACCACAACCACGGGTGGGAGTTCGAGAGCTTCGACGGCGTCAAGGGCATCCACAAGCTGTGCGAAGTGACCGACCCGGAGGTCGTCAAGCTCAACGTGGACGTGTACTGGGTGACTGTCGGTGGCGAGAACCCCGCCGAGTTCATCGAGCGCTACAGCAACCGCGTGGGCTACTACCACTTCAAGGACGGCCCCTACACCCCGACCGGTTCCGTGGCCCCCAAGCCCTATGAGTTCACCGAGCTCGGCTGTGGCACGGTTGACCTCGCGGGCGCTCTCGCGGCCGCCCGCAAGTTCAGCCCGAGCTGGATTGTGTACGAGCAGGACCGGACTGCGCTTGAGCCCAAGGAAGCCTGCCGGATCAGCTTCGAGCACCTCAAGTCGCTGGGACTGTAGACCTCACACCGTCCCGCAGCCCTCTGACGGTCTTGTGCGGCGGCCTATCTTGGAGGTACAATCCTCAAGGCCAGGATGGCTGCAGTGTCGGTCGATCTTCCCGCCGGGCGCCCCGTGTGATATGCACGGGGCGCCAAGCTTGTTCAGGCTCCACTTTTTTGCATGGGGATCGAAACCGTAGCGACCTTCACCTGTCTTTAAAGTACACGCCGCAGAAGTCCTTGCGCGGCGTAGTAGTCGAAAGGACCTGATGATGCGCACGTACAGGCAAGCCGTGGGGACGGTTCTGGTCAGTCTGGTTCTCGCACTTATCGCCCTTTCCAGCTCTTTCGCCCAGCCGGTGCCCGTGTCGGTCAAGGTAGCCCTCGTAGACATCAGCAAGATCAGTGCCAACTATGAGGCGCTTCAGGCGGCACGCGGCGAAATCGAGCAGTGGCACCAGCAGCAGCAGGTCTGGTATCAGCAGCAGAAGGCCTATCTGCAAGAGCTTGCCAACCGTTACTCCTACCTGCCCCAGGCGCAGTTCAAGGAAGTCCTGGATATCCTCGCCAAGCCGCGCCCGCTGTCTCAGGAACTGGCCAAGCGCCGCGATGAGCTGCAGAAGCAGAGCGGCGACTCCGAGGCCCGGCACCTTGAGTTGCAGGCAAAGCTGGGACGCACCGACAAAGAGCGAGAAGAGTTCGAGCAGCTCCAGGCGATGTACGCCGCCAACATGGAGCAGCTCACTGCGATGGACGACGACCTCAACACTGAGGCCTCCAGTCGCAAGTCTCAGATGGAGATCGACCTCACCAACAACCTCCTGCAGGCGGTCAAGGACGTTGCGACCGCCGGCGGGTACGCCGTAGTCCTCAACAAGCTGGTTGTGGTCTATGGCGGAGACGACATCAGCGACACTGTGATCGCCAAGCTCAACGGGAAGGGAGCGCCTGCACCGACGGCTGCGCCGAAGACCGACGCAACCACGGCCCCGGCAGGCGCGCCGAAGCCCGGAACGGCTCCCACGACCGCTCCGACCGGCCAGCCAAAGCCACCGGCTCCGCCGACCGGAGGCAAGTAGGCAGGCCGTGAGAGTGGCCGCCGGCGCGGTGCTCAGGTACCTGTCGGCCCTCGCGGTGATCCTTGCGGTCGCGTCGGTAACCGGCTGCGAGCCACAGGGCGCAGGTGCGGGAACTGAGGCCGCCACAGGCCAGCGCCGTGAAGGGCATTGCTTCGTCGCACAACTGATTGAGCTCCATCCTCTGTACGAGGACCTTCGCAACCTGGAGAAAGCAGTTCGGGCTCTGTCGCTGCCCGAGAAGCCCTTGAGTGAGCTGCCGGCCTTCGAGGCCCGGGCTGCCTTGCCGACGTCTCTCACAGCGGGCCCTGTGGCGCTGAAGTGGCCGGGGAGCCTGCTCACGGAGCATCGGGACCTCGCCCTGGAGGCGCTGGCTCAGAAGCCGCTCGAGACGCCGGACATGCTACCCGGCGACCTGAAGATCGGCCTCGGCTGGCAACGACGACAGGCGCAGAGCTCGCTGGAGGGTCGCCTGCTCGAGGAGCGCAGTCGGGCCAGTCAAGAGTACGCGGCAGCCGCCAGAGACCTCTACCAGCGTAACCAGGAAAGGCTGACGTCACCGGGGATGGGGGAGACCGTGGAGGGTGTGCGTCAGGAGCTGGAGGCAGAGCTCGAGAAGCTCCGGCAGCAACACGAGCAGCGTCTGGCGCAAGTCGAAGAGTCGCTGCGAGGGAGTGCCACCGCAAGAATCGGCGAAGCCGAACGCTCGGTCTGGGCGCGAGCAAAAGAGCGCTTGCGACCCCCGGCCGGAGCAAACGACCAGGGACTTGCCGAAGCGATGCGCGAGGGGCTGCGTGATTTTGAGGTCCCGCAGTGGCCGGCGGAGGTCAAAACTGACCTTCCGCTCCCACGAGCAACGCCAACCGAGGGCATGACGCTGGAACAGGCGGAGAAGCAACGGGCGGCGGCGCGGAAGGTCCAGCTTGAGGAGTTGGCTGCAGCCCGGAACCGCGTGACTGCAAGGATCCTGGCGGCGACGAGACTGGCGGCGGAGAAGGTCGCGCGAGACAAAGGAATCACCTTGCATTTTGTGCCCGAGGACGATGCGATCGGGCCGGATCTGACGCCTGAGATACGGGACGCGGTACGCATGCTCTGGTCGTCTCCCGGACAGTCCTAACCCCCCGAGCTTAGGGAGGTCGGGTGTGGGGACTACCGAAGGGTCGACGACGGGGCCAGGGTAAAACCGCAGGAGGGAACCCAAACGGTGCATATTGTACAAATACCCTTGGGTCAGTTGGCCGCCTTGCTGGACGGCAGCGTAGAGGGAGACGCCGCCGTAACCATCTCCGGCCCCGGCACGCTGGAAAGCGCCGAGCTGGGCCAGATCGTCTTTGTTGAGAAACCCGAATTGCTCACGATGGGTGAGCAGAGCGCGGCGTCGGCACTGATCGTGTCGCCGGCTTCCCGCACCTCCGCGAAGCCCATCATCGTCACCGAGGACCCGCGTCTTGCCTTCAGCAAGGTGCTCGAGATCTTTGCGCCCAAGCCGCGTGTCTATCAGGGCGTACATCCGACAGCGGTTATCGGGCGCAACGTGCACATGGGCGAGAACGTCTCGGTGGGCGCCTACGCCGTCGTCGAGGACAACGTCATCCTGGGCGACAACGTCATCGTCTATCCGCTGGCTTACGTAGGCCACGAGGCCACCATCGGCGATGCGACGATCGTCTATCCCCACGTCTTCATCGGCGAGCGCGTCGCAATCGGTAAGCGCAGCATCCTCCACTCGGGCTCTGCCTTGGGTTGCGACGGTTTTGGGTTCCTGCAGACCGCTCAGGGCCATCGCAAAATCCCGCAGATCGGCACCGTGAACATCGGCGACGACGTCGAAGTCGGCGCCTGCTGCACGGTAGACCGCGCGACGGTCGGGGCCACTGTGGTGGGCAATGGCACCAAGATCGATGACCACGTGCACATCGCGCACAACTGCCAAATCGGCGAGAACTGCCTGTTGTGCGGACAAGTCGGGATCGCCGGCAGCACCAAGGTCGGCAACAACGTTGTCATGGGTGGGCAGGTCGGCGTGAACGACCATGTCAACATCGGCGACAACGTCGTGATCGGGGCGCAGGCCGGTGTGTTCGGTGACCTCACCGAGCCCGGCATCTACTCCGGCTACCCGGCGCGGCCGCATACCAGTCAGCTTCGCGTCTCGGCGGCTTCTCAGAAGCTCCCGGACCTGCTCAAGAAGATCCGCGACCTGGAAAAGCGCATTGCGGAACTGGAAGCCAAAGGCAAGGACAGCTAGTTGCGACCTTCCTGAAGGGCTCTTTACGTAAGCCTCAGGGCTCGGCTGCCGATCGCCGTATCGGGGCCGGGCCTTTTGTTTGCGGAGATGTTGCTGATGCGTGTTTTGTGGACGCTCATGCTGGCCGCCTCGGTGACGCTGGCCCAGGCAGCCGAGTTCCCAACCTTCTCTGCCGAAGGTAGCAGCGACGGCAACGGCAAGGTCGCGGCCCTGCACCATGGCGCGGCTGTGCTGCTCCGGTGGCGTGCTGTCGGCAGCGAAGACCCGCTGCCGAAGGTCCAGAACGTGGCCTCACGCCTGAACCGGCTGGCCTACGAGGGCGTCGCCCCGGCCGACATCGTGGCGCAGACCGTGCCCGCACCGAAGTCGGTCAAGAACGGCAAGACACCCTCCTCGGCCGCCATCCTCATCAAGGGTACAGCGGCCCTCACGGTAGACGCGTCCCAGGCCGCTCTTTCGCACAGTACCCCTGTGGCCCTGGCGGAGCTGTGGGCTCGGCGGCTCAAGACGAGCTTCGCCGACCCCTACCTGGTCGCGCCGACCTCGACGACCGAGATTCCGGCGGGCGACACCCGTCCCTTGAAGTACGGCGGTCGATTCGCCGGTGGAGTGACCGCCAGCTCCTACGACCAGTCGGTCGCTTCCGCCTCCGTTGATGGCGACGGCCGGACTGTCCGTGTGCGTGGCGTAGCCCCGGGCACGACCCTCATCGGCCTTCGCTCCGGAGCAATTGAGGCCCTGGCGACCGTCGTGGTCCGCAAGTGGGCCGCAAGGATGCAAGACCCTGTGGTTGTGCGAGTTTCCGGCGGACTGGGCCGCAACAGTTGGTACGAGCAGGCAGCACGGGTTGCCGTCACCAACAGTCTGGTCCTTGAGCCGGGCGCCCAGGGCGGCGTCCTGGGTATGCGTGCCTCCGGCGCGAATCCGGCGGCGACCGTCGAGGCCTCGGGGCCGGACTACTTCCACCTCAAGAAGACGGTGCCGATCCGCTACACCGCCTATCCGCGAGCCGTCACCTCGCCGGTGCGTGCGATCCTCAGCAACGATCCCGAGCGCGTCGTCACGAGCCAGTTGCTGGCGCGATTTCCGCTCTCTGCGCGCGAACCCATCAACTTCCTGTGGCACCACATGAACGACGCGCAGGAGCGACTGGGGCTCGTCGTCCGCCTGTGCAACGCGGGCGATGGGCCGGCGGCAGTCCACGTGCTCGGCGGCGAAGGCGGACCCTCAAGCGATGAGGTCTTCGTCGGCCATAGCGCCATGCAACGCTACATGGCGGCCTGGCAGGCGTCTTCCGGCTCGCTCTTTGAGCTGCCCGCTCGGAGCCAGTGTGAGGTCACCCGCCTGCCCATGCCGCCAGGGTTGGTCGTCAGCGGTCTGGCACAGTTCCTCCTCGAGCAAGGCAGTGGAGTGTTCGTCGAAGTGGCCTCGGTGCCGCAGTCTTCGACTCCCGGTGCTGTCGAGCCCGTGCCCGCTGCGCTGCAGCCGAGCTCGCCGTCACGCTTCCTGGAGTTGCCCGGCACGAAGCAGTTGGAGGTCAAGCAGCAGGTCGGCCGAGCCTGGAACTTCGTGCGGATTGGCCGCACTGCCGAGGACACCAGCCTGCACCCGCGACTGCGCGGTGAGTACGCGGTCCTTCACGACCTCCGCGTCGTCTTCGAGAACCCCGAGGGGTACGATGCGCGACTGGAAGTGGCGGTCAGGTCCGGTGGTGGACCGGCTCGCGCCGTGGTCGACGTCGATGGGACGACCGTGGAGACCGGGCTGCTGGGAGAGGGCGATGAGGCGCTCCTGTACAAACGCAACATCACTGGCCTTCGCCAGCAGGTCGCGCATCTTCGGCTGATCCCGCAGGGCGGCTCGAACTACCCGATGACGCTCATTGTTCGCAGTTTTGCCCGCTGATCGACGAAGGTCGCAGGCACCTGGGCGCGGAATAGCGTAGTCTCTAGGAGCCGGGGGCACTTGACGCTGGTAGCCTCGACGCCGGGCGCCGATGGGACGGCATGCACGCCCCGTCGGGCCCTTCACGAACCCATGGGAGGTCCGCCAAATGCCGACCGAGCCGCGTGAGTGCGCCAACCGCGAGATCAACCTGCAGATGTGCCCGTGCAAGAACGAAGGCTGCGCCAACCGGGGCATCTGCTGTGAGTGCATACAGGCCCACTACGCCAAGAACAGCACGACGGCGTGCATGAGGGGAGCACAGCGCGACCCGGCCACCCTGAACCTCATGCACCTGGCAGTGAAGCAGTGCTCGACAAACCAGGCCCGCAACGCTGAGTTCTGCACTTGCACCTACGAGGCCTGTGAGCGCAGAGGTCTGTGCTGCAGTTGCGTGCGCAATCACTTTACGGTCGACGGAACTGGGCGCACAGCCTGCATGAAGGGCTTCTAGAGCACCAACCACGCCTGCCGTCGGCAATCACGGGGAGCTTTGCGGGCTCCCCTTTGAGGTGACACTCCTTGTCTGGGAAACTCGACGCTCAGGGACTTGCCGCATCACTCAACTCCGCTGCCGCTCCACAGGTTACCGCGCTGGATCGGTTCAAGGCCGAAGTGGACTTCGCTGCCCGACTGGCCGGCACCCGTCCGGAGAAGACCGAGGAATGGGGGAGACTGCTCCAGCAGGCTGTGAGCCTCGTCGCCGAGGGGATCAAGGCCGGCAAGGGCGCCGAAGGTCTGGTCGCTGAGGCTGAGGCCCTTCTTGCGCCCCTGGGTGCCGCGGCCAAGGAGTACACCATCTTCTGCTGCGGTCATGCCCACATCGACATGAACTGGATGTGGACCTGGCCGGAGACCGTGTCGGTCACCTACGATACCTTCTCGACCATGGACAAGCTCATGGACGAGTTCCCGGAGTTCCACTTCTCCCAGAGCCAGGCCTCGGTGTACGAGCTGACCCGCAAGTACGCCCCCGAGCTGTTCGAGAAGATCAAGCAGCGCGTCCAGGCCGGTCTGTGGGACATCACTGCCAGCCAGTGGGTTGAGGGCGACAAGAACCTGGCCTCCGGCGAGATCCTCTGCCGCCATCTGCTCTACACTCGCCGCTGGTTTCTCGAGCACCTGGGAATCCCCTACGATCAGATCAAGCTGGACTGGGAGTGCGACACCTTCGGGCACTGCTGGACGCTCCCGGGTATCCTCTCCCGCGGCGGCGTGACGCGCTACTACCACCATCGCGCCAGCGGGCCTCGGCTGCGTGGCATGTCCAGCGGCGAGCTTTCGCAGGTGTACTGGTGGGAGGGCAAGGACGGCTCGCGGATACTGGCCTTCGACGACTCACCCAACGGCTACAACAACGAGATCACTCCGCGCATGGCGCACCTGCTCCTTGACCTGGAGCGCAACAGCGGGCTGCGCTGCATGCTGTGGATCTACGGCGTTGGCGATCATGGTGGTGGCCCGACCCGACGGCACCTGCGAGCGGCGCGGGACATGGTGACCTGGCCCATCTTCCCGTGCGTGAAGCTGGCGAGCACCGATGACTTCTACACAGAAGCCGAGAGGCAGATCGCGGAGCGGAACCTGCAGATCCCGGTCCACAAGGACGAGCTCAACTTCGTCTTCGAGGGCTGCTACACGTCTGAGAGCTGCATCAAGTTCGCCAACCGCAAAGGCGAGAACGACCTCTTCGACACTGAGTTCGCAGCCCTGCTTGCCGAGAGAGCCTGCGGGGTCGCCTACCCGCAGGAGCAGCTCAACAAGTGCTGGGAACGGGCCATGTTCGTGCAGTTCCACGACATCCTGCCAGGCTCCGGCGTGCGCGAGACGGTGCAGCACGCCATGGGGCTGTTCCAGGAGAACCTGGCCAACACCGGCGTCATCCGCACTCGCAGTCTGCGCTCGCTTGCCGACAAGATCGACACCTCGGCGCTGGCCCCTGCGAAGCCCGGCAGTGATCAGGGCCTCGGCGGCGGTGCCGGCAATGATGCCTGGTGGGGCGGCGTGTCGACTCTTGGCGCAGGCCAGAGCGGCAGCGATCCCTTCGTTGTCTACAATCCGGCCGCCTTCGAGCGCGATGAGCTGGTTCGCCTCAAGATCTGGGACCGCGAGCTTCCCGGTGGCGTGGTCGTCCGCGACAGTGCGGGCAACCTCACAGCCGGGCAGGTCGTCGACAAGGGCAACTACTGGGGTCACTCCTTCGTTACCGTGGCCTTCGTCGCCCGCCGTCTGCCCGCGCTGGGTTGGAGAGCCTACACCGTCGAGGCCGGCGAAGCGCCCGCCGACGGTGAGGGTGCTTACATCCGCGAGACCGGCCGCCCCATCTACGGGCTCGGCTATGTCAATGCGCAGCTCACCAACCCGGTCGTGATGGGCAACGAGTTCCTTGAGATGACCCTCTCTGCCAAGGAGGGTGGCATCGTTGAGCTGATGGACAAGGCCTCCGGCGTCGGCATCGCTCAGTCGATGCTGCCTCTGGGCGCCCTGCTTCGCCAGCAGGAGGCTCCCCACGGGATGACCGCCTGGCAGCTCGGCGCGATCGTCGACGAGGTCGAGCCCCTGGCTGACGGGACGCTGCGTGTGGTCCAGGCCGGTCCGAACCTTGCGGCCGTCCAGCTCAGCGGCAAGCACAACGATTCGGACTACCGGCTGACCATCAGCCTTGCCCGCGGTTCGCGCCAGATCAACTTCGACCTCGACGTGAATTGGCTGGAACGTGGCGAGCCGCAGACGGGTGTGCCCGTCCTGAGGGCGTGCTTCCCGGTCAATGTGACCGAGGGCAAGGCCACCTTCGAGATCGCCTGTGGCTCGATCGAGCGCAAGGCCGACGGCGAAGAGGCCCCCGCACTGAACTGGGCAGACGTCACCGGAATGTCCTGGGAGGACGTGGACCAGGAGATCGGGGCCACGGTTCTGAATGACAGCAAGTACGGTCACCGGATCAGTGAGGATACCGTACAGGTCACACTACTGCGTTCCAGCTACGATCCGGATCCCTTGCCTGAGATTGGCCGCCACCAGATCCGCTACGCGGTCATCCCGCACATGGCGGCTCTGGATGTCCCCGAGGCCACACGGCAGGGCTTCGCCTTCAATCATCCCGTGATCACCGTCGGAACGACCGTCCATGAGGGAGATCTCGGCGCGGAGATGGAGGGCCTTGCCGTCCTGACGCCGAAGGTAATGCTGTCGGGTGTGAAGAAAGCTGAAGACGGCACTGGCCTGATCCTGCGCCTGTACGAGATGACCGGGGAGGCGACGAGCGCCCAGGTGCGGATCGCGCCTTGGCTGGCTGCAGCCGGCTCGCCGGCCCTTGAGACCGACCTTCTGGAGCGTGCCCTGCCGGAGAGCACGGCGAAGATGAATGGCGACGTGCTGACAGTGACCGTTCCGGCCTACGGGATCACGACGGTGCGAGTCGGCTGATTGCGGCAGAGAGTAGTCAGGGGCGTTGGAGGCAGCAACATTGCTTTCTCCCGACTGACTATGCTATACTCGCAAACGGTCGGAACGTCAGGGCCGTTCCGGCTGCCGCCGCGCGTGTAGCATGACGTGCGGTGATGGCTGTGCTCTGGCGCCATGAGCCCTTCCACCAGCTTGTCATCTAGCCTGTGCAACCAAGGGGTCTTCGCGCGATGCAGAAACGCCGCCTGTGTGCAGCAAGCAGCTTGATCGTGCTGACCGTCACGCTCCTGTGCCTCGCCAGTGGCGCTTGGGCTGCGGAGGTGCAGCTCGCGGGCATCCGCCTCGGACAGCACTTCCTGAGCGTGATTCAGGTCTACGGCCAGCCGGACTGTGTCATCCTCGGCGATCGTGGTCCCGGGGCCATCAGTGGTGGTGGCGGCGGTGGCGGAGGCGCCCAGACCGGTGGCGCTGCCGCAGCTCCAGGGGCACCTGGAGCTGGTGGAGCCGAAGCGGGAGCTCCTGCACCTGAGGGCAGTGCCGAACCTGGAGCCAGCGCAGAACCGGGTGCCGGAGGGCAAGCTGGCGGCGCTGCTGCCGGACAGCCCTCCTTCGGCGGGACCTTCGGCGCAGGTGGGGCAGGACGCTTTGCCGCATCCCGTGACGTGCCGGACTGGGCCAATGTGGTCCAGATCAGCATGACGACCAAAGAGACCATGTGGTGCTATCGCCGTGGCGACACCGCCCTTGGTTTCGTGCTGGATCGCGACGGCTACGTGGTGGCGATCACCGCCGGCGGCAAGCAGTGCGCCTGGGTGCGGACCGCTCTCGCAGAGCCCAAGCGCACGGTCAAGCTCGGCGATACCTACAAGAAAGTCATTGACCGCTACGGGTTTCCCATGGATACTTCCACAACGCCCGGCAGCGGATACTCCCGTGACGTGACGCTGCATTACGGGTATGACAACAACATCGACTTCACCCTTCGCGACATGAAGGTGCGGCGCATCTACATCTGGGAGTCGCAGTTGCGACGCCCAGAGGCCGTGCGCCTTCCGTCACGGGGCCAGGGCATCAGCGGGTCCCTCGGACCGGCCGGCGCCTCAATGCCGGCCACGTCAGGGTTCCGGCGCTAAGGCGAGGGGAAGCTGCAGACCCACGTGCCAACCGTGTGGTGGTAGCGGGCAACCGGCCCGCTCCGGGTGCGGGAAGATACCATCCCCTGAGGGAGCGATAGCCTGATGCACAACCGTCACCTGCTGCCGTCGCGCTGGAGTCTTGTGGCGGGGGCTCTGTTCGTGCTCAGCGCAGCCACGGTGTCGGCCAATGAGATCCAGTTGGCCGGTATCCGGTTGGGGCAGCACGCGCTGCATGTCATGGAGGTCTACGGCCAGCCCCAGGGCGTGGTCAAGGGGTCTGGCGGTGTGACCCTAGCCGGAGGCACAGGAGCAGCCGCCCCGACTGCTGCAACGCCCGGAGCGGCTGAGCCCGGCGCAGGTTCTGCCGAGCCCGGCAGTGCTGCACCAGAGGCCGGCGGTCCGGAGGGCGCTGCGGGCGGTGCCGGTGGCGCCGTACCCGGAGCTCCTACAGGCACGGGTGCCGAAGGTGTTCCCGGGGTAGCCGGTGCTGCTGCGGCCGGAGCCGGAGCCGGTGGCGCTGGTGGTGGCGGCGGTGCCGTAGGTGGCGCGCCAACGGGGCCTCTGCCCTTCTTCCGGACAGACTGCCCGGACTGGGCAGCTCCCGTCTGGGTGCCGCTCATGACCGAAGAGACGCTCTACGTCTACCGCCGTGGCGACGTGGTCCTGGGCGTCGTGCTCGACCGCGATGGCTACGTGGTAGCGATTGCCGTGGCGGGGCGCAAGTGCGACTGGGCGCGCACCGCGATGTGGGATCCGAAGCGCTCGATCAAGCTCGGCGACGACTACACCCGAGTCCTCCAGCGCTACGGCTACCCGGAGACCACCTCTACCTATGCCCGCAACGACCGCTCCTTCGTAAGCCGGCTCTCTCCGGCTGCGGTGAACGCGGCCTTTGGTGGAATCGCGAATGCGGCCCGCGACCTGGTCCTGCACTATGGCTTCAACGACAATGTGGAGTTCCTGATGCGCGACATGAAGGTCGTCAGAATCCACATCTGGGAGCCTGACATGAGGCTTCCTGAGACCCGTGCCGGTGGTGGCGGTGGAACAACGGCCGCTCCCGGTGCGGAAGGCATGCCTGCCCCGGGTGCTGCCGAACCTGGGTCAAGCTCGCCCCAATAGATAGGGTTCCCTCTCGACTAGGTGTGAAACGCCCCCCGGTCGGGGGGCGTTTTGGCTTGTCTGGGGGAAGGAAGAGCGGGGCGTTCGGCGAACACCTTGGCGGCTCCGTGTCCGGCTTGAGGGCTGGCGGGGCGTGTGGAGGTGCGACCCTTTCTGCGCCGGATAACGTACAAGACCAGCAACTGAGCTGGTAGGACACTCCATGGACTTCGAGTCAGTAAAGGAAGAGATCAAGCGTCGGGTCAAGCTGGAGGACATCGTCTCGCAGCACGTGGCCCTACAGCGCGCCGGGAGTCGTCTGCGGGCTCGTTGCCCCTTCCACCAGGAGAAGACCCCCTCGTTCTACGTCAACCCGGCTCTCGGATTCTGGAAGTGCTTCGGCTGCGGGGCCGGAGGCGACGTCTTCGACTTCGTGATGCGCATCGAGGGCCTCACCTTCAGCGAGGCCGGAGAGCGCTTGGCCGAGCGTGTGGGGCTGCAATGGCGCGTCGAGCCCGGCGAGGAGGCCAGGGCGAAGCGCCGGGAGCTTGCCCGAAGGGCCAACGAACTGGCAGTAGACTACTTCGAGAAGCTCCTGCGCACACCCGCCGGCAACGAAGGGCTCGACTACCTCTATCGGCGGCAGTTCACCGATGAGACCATCACGCGTTTCCGCCTCGGGTGGGCCGCCGATAGCTGGGACCAACTCCTGCGATACTTGCGGCAACAGGGCCTCGACGAAGGTGTGGCGGTGCAGGCCGGGCTCGCCAAGGAGCGGGCGACCGGCGGCGCCTATGATGTCTTTCGCCGGCGCGTGGTGTTCCCGATCATGGACGTGAGTGGGCGCACCATCGGCTTCGGCGGCCGAGCCCTCGACCCGGACGATCCTGCGAAGTACCTGAACACGGCCGACACGCCGATGTTCAAGAAGGGCCACCACGTCTACGCCCTCGGACTCGCGCGACCGGCAATCGTGCGCGAGAAAAGCGCGGTGATCGTCGAAGGCTATACAGATGTCATCAGCCTCCATCAGGCGGGGGTAGAGAACGTGGTGGCGTGCCTGGGGACGGCACTGACCCAGGACCACCTCAACTTGCTCTCCCGCTATGCCGAGGAGATCATCCTGGCCTACGACGCGGACGCGGCAGGAATCGGGGCTGCGGCGCGGAACATACCGATGCTGGAAGCCTGCGCGGCCGAGGTCAAGATCGTGCTCTTACCGACGGGTCTGGACCCTGACGACCTCGTCAAGCAGCAGGGGGCGGAAGGATTCCGCCTGGCACTGGCGAAACGTTCCACGCCGGTCGAATACGAGATCGAGTTGAAGTTCGCCCAGCAGAGGGACCGCGGTCCAGACGGGGTATTGCGGGCGGCTCGCGAAGCGGTAGAGGTGCTTCTGCGGGTCCCGGATCGCACACGCCGTGACGAGTTCCTCCGACGTGCAGCCGACCTGTGGGGACAAGGGCATCCCGGGCGAACGGCGGCGATGGAGAGGTCGCTGCGGGAGGAAGTCAAAGTCCGGCTGGGGCAGCGTGAGGCACCATCGCACAACCGCGCCGAGTCTCCCCGCGACCGCGGGTTCATTACCGCGACGGTGGCGCGCCAGGCCTCTGAGGTGGACGTGGGTGTTCAGGCGGCGGAACGCGAGTTGCTGTGTGCGGCTCTGATGCGGCGTGAGTGGGCAGTCCAGGTGACCGCCCAGGTCGAGCCCGAGGAGTTCAACCTGGAGCTCCACCAGAGGATCGCGGCGGCGCTCGGTGAGGCTCTGACGGAGGCGGCAGACTACAGTGCCGCAGAGGTGCTCAAGCATCTGGAAACGGACCAGGAAGCGTGGGAGTTGGCCGCTACCCTGACCCTTGAAGAGCCTCAGCAGGTGGACGAAGTCCTGTCCACGAACATCACAACCATCAAGAACTATCGCTCAAGTGGAGGCTACCGCGGCCTCTATGAAGTGCCTGCCGAAGAAGAGGATGCACCCTTGCCCCAGGTTGCCGACTGGGAGGCGTTGCGCCAACGGGTAACGGAGAAGATCAACGCCGGTACCCTGGATCCAGAGGACCCGGATTACATCCTCTATAGGACGTACACGGCGCGGTTCCATGGGAAAGGCCAGTTGGGGTTTGTCGGCGGGGAGAGCGGCACCGTGAGGGGCGAGGGCGCCCAAACGGTCGCCAGGGACACGGGCCGGCAGGGCCCGGAGGCGCTTGCAGACCTGCTGCCCGAAGATGATGACCCGTTTGCAGAGGAAGGGAGTTGAAGTCTTTGGCCGAGGGGAAGGAAGCTGAGATCCACGAGCTTCCAGAGGTTCGCGCGCTGCTGCGCAAGGGCCGCCGGACCGGCGTGGTCACCTACGCCGAGATCCAGGACGGCCTTGGCGAACTTGAGGAACTTGAGGCGGGCGATATCGAGGACGTCTATCGCCTGTTTGTCGAGGCGGGCATCCGCGTGGTGGATGAAGACGAGGAAGAAGAAGAGGAGGAAGAAGAGCTCAGTGAGGACGAGCTCGATGAGCTGGAGGACGTCCCCATCGACGATTCGGTCCGGATGTACCTGCGGGACATCGGTCGCGTCGCGCTGCTGACTGCCCGCGAGGAAGTCGAACTCGCCCGGCGCATCCAGAAGGGTGACGGCGAGGTCGCGCTGGATGTCGTCCACAACAGCCTGGTGTTCACGCCCCACGAACGCCTGGAGCCCAACACCGTCTACACCGTCACCGTCAAGGGCGGCGATAGCGGCGTCTTCGATGTCCAGGGCCAGTCCATGGACAAGGACGCCGTGTTCTCCTTTCGTGTGGCTTCGGCCGAGTCGGCCCTCCAGGTCGAGACAGTCCGGCCGGCTGACCGTGCCGAGGAGATAGAGGCCGAGGTCGAGATCTACGTGCGGTTCAACGACGCCCTCGAGCCTTCCACCATCACCACCGAGAGTGTGGAGTTGGCCGACGACAAGGGCCGGGCCGTTCAGGGATCGGTCAGACCTGGCGAGCATCCCTGGTGCCTCATCTTCACGCCTGCGGCGCCCTTGCTGCATCGCAACACCTTTACCTTCACGGTCAGGGGCGGCGTTCGTGGCGTGCGTGGCGAGACCGGCCGCGTCTTGCCCGAGGACTTCACCTCCACCTTCAGCACCGCCCAGCGTAAGGCGGCGCCCCGAGTAGTCGCCTCCTTCCCGGCCGACGGTGCGACCGAGGTGCCGCTGGGCATTGGCCTTAGCCTGGATACCGACCGTCGCCTGCAGCCCGAAACCGTCAACACCCGGACCGTCCAACTGACCGACGCCATGGGTACCGGTATGAGCGGGACGGTGCACTATAGCGATGAGTTGCACCGCATCACCTTCCTGCCCGACCAGCCGCTGGAAGCCGAGATGCACTACACCCTCACTGCTGTGGGCGGACGCAAGGGCATCGTTGGCATCACGGGCTTTGCGCTCCACGAGGCCCAGTCGGTGGACTTCGACACCTCCTCAGAGCACGAGAGGCCCACGGTGGTCGAGACATACCCCCACCATGAGGGGCGAGGCGTCGCGCCACGGGTAGCGGTTCACGCCGTTTTCAACCAGCGCATCAACCCCAGTAGCGTTGACGCGGGCAGCATGAAGGTCAAGGATGAGCAGGCTGTGAAAGCCCTCGCCGAGGCCAACCTGCGCCTGGTTGTCAGCATCGCCCGCAAGTACACCGGGCGTTCGTCCATGAGCTTCCTTGACCTCATCCAGGAAGGCAACATGGGCCTCATGCGGGCGGTCGAGAAGTTCGACTACCGCAAGGGGTACAAGTTCAGCACCTATGCAACCTGGTGGATTCGGCAGGCCATCACCCGGGCCATCGCCGACCAGGGCCGGATCATCCGCATCCCGGTCCACATGGTCGAGACGATCAACCGCCTGGTCAAGACTTCGCGGCAGCTCCTCCAGCAACTCGGCCGAGAGCCGACCCTCGAGGAAGTCGCAGCAGAGATGGACATGCCGCTGGAGCGGGTCAGTGAGATCCGCAGGATCGCTCCCGAGCCACTCTCCCTGGAAGCCCCGGTGGGCGAGGAGGAGAACAGTCATCTGGGGGATTTTGTCCCAGATGAGGAGATCTACACTCCGGTAGATGCTGCCTCGAACCTCGTGCTCCGGGAGCAGCTCGAGAAGGTCCTTGAGACCCTCAGCGAACGCGAGCGTGAGGTTCTGAAGCTGCGCTTCGGGCTCGAAGACGGGTACTCGCGAACCCTGGAAGAAGTGGGGCACATCTTCGAAGTCACTCGTGAGCGCATCCGCCAGATCGAGGCGAAGGCACTCAAAAAGCTGCGCCACCCGGGACGAAACAAGGCACTGCGCGACTACCTGGACTAGCGGGTGCTGCAGAAGCTCCGCGGTGCACAAGGGCGGATCGGAGTGCCCTCCCCCTTGCGAGTACCAGTTGCGAGGCCCCGTGACGGTTGGGTATACTGTGGGCGCCCTGGCACTGGGCCCGTAGCTCAGCGGTTAGAGCAGTCGGCTCATAACCGATTGGTCGCTGGTTCAAATCCGGCCGGGCCCACCAGTCTGAAAGCTCGCCACTCCGATCCGTGCCCTTCGCGTGTGGGCTCGTTGAGGGGTGGCGTCTTTGTTAGCAGCAGCGATGAAACGGTTTGAGGGCGCCTCCGCGTCGGCCGAGAAGTAACCGGGGAGCCCCCGCCACGTGTGACGTGTGCACAGGCAACACAGGCCTGACAGGAGATGCGGTCATGATCGGTGTCATCGCAGAACACCTCAAAACGCACCGGCACCAACTGGGCAAGCACGCGCTGTTCATCGGTTCCGCGGTGAAGATCCCGCCAAAGGACCAGCTCGTTCTCACCTCCCTTGAGCAGATGGCGCTGAAGTGGGCCGGTGACCGTGTGGCCGATCTAGAGGGCACCGAGCAGATTCTCGCAGCCCTCGATCTGATGGCCGCCGAGGTCACCGATCACCGTGAGCGCTGCCGGTTGCTGCGTGAGGAGGTCGGCGAAGAGGCGAGGCCCGCCGAGGGGCACGTGCGCCTGTCCCGTCTCGTCAAAGATGGCTACTACTCCACGATCTTCGTCACGGAACCCGACGATATGCTGGAGCGGGCCCTCCATGCCCAGCATCTCGAGCCCGGTAAGGACTACCATCTCCTGGTTGGCGGCCTCGACGACCCGGAAGAGATCAACGTTGCTCTGGCCGAGTCCACGCGCCCGGCCCTGGTGAAGTGCGGCGGCGACTGGACGCGTGACTTCCTACCTCTGTCCCGGGCCGAGCTCTCGCGCATCGCCGGCGATATGAACAAGGTGATCCAGGGGAACTTCAAGATCTTCTCCGTCTTCGTGGCCATGACCGAGCGGGAGGATGCCTTCCTGGCCCAGGTCCCAAAAGAGGGCGCCCGGATCTTCTGGATCAACACCCTCATCCCCATGGCCAATGAGGAGCTCTACGACGAGCTGCGGATTGAGAACCCGGCCAGCGCCGAGTACCACCGCTACCAGCCGCACGTGATCGAGCTGCTGGAGGCTCGTCACTCCTCCCGACACCTGCTCTGCCGCGAGCCCGGCTCCTTCAACGAGTTCGCCGCCAAGCTCCACACCCGACTGGTCCGCCAGCGACACCTGCGGCGTGGCCAGAAGTACGACCTCACCGTCTCGCGAGGCGGTCCCTACCGTTTCCTCGACCACTTCGATGTCGAGGACGGAGACTTCTACTTCGGCCGCGAGGACGACGTGAAGGCTGTGATGGAGAAGATCCAGACCAGCCCGATCACCGTGGTCTTCGGCCAGGCGGCCATGGGGAAGACCTCGCTGCTGCGTGCCGGTGTCATGGCCGCCCTGAGGCGCGAGTCCGAGGAAGCGGACAAGAAGGACACGCATCCGTGGCTGGTGGCCTATACCCGCGTCGGCGACGAGCCGATTGCCAGCATCCGGGCAGCCATCATCAACTCCCTGGAGCAGCTCGGGTATGAGCCGGGCAAGCTGGCGCAGACCCGGTCCCTGTGCGAGGTCGTCAAGGGGGCGGCCGAACTCACTGGACGCCAGGTCATCCTCCTCCTCGATCAGTTCGCCGAGTTCCATGTGAAGCTCGGCGATAAGACCAAGGAGAAGGCACGCGAGGCCTTGCGCGCCTGTTTCGACAACTGCGGCGATCAGTTCCGCATGGTCCTGGCGATCCGTGAGGACTTCGTCGGCGAGCTCTACGAGATGCAGAGCGACTTCCCGGCGATCATGCACAACATGCACCGCCTCCACAAGTTCACGCCCGAGCAGGCCGCCGACGCCATCATCAAGCCTGCGCAGAACTTCGAGCTGCAGGTCAAGCGGACTTTGGTCGAGCGGATCGTCGACGACCTCAATCGCGAGGGCATTGAACCCGCGCAGCTTGAGATCGTGTGCCACTCGGTCTACGAGGCGCGGTCGAAGGGAAGCCATTTTCTCGGCGAGCGACTCTACGACGAGCTCGGTGGCGCGCAACAGATCCTGGACAAGTACCTCGAGCGAGCACTGAACCTGCTACTGCCGCCCGAGAGGCGGGTCGCTGCGAAGATGCTCATCTTCATCGCCGGCGGCTCAGAGTTGAAGTCGGCGCAGCCGGTGGAGCGCATCGCCGCCGAGGCAGAGGCCGATCGGGAACTCGTCGAGCGCGTGCTCGCACGACTGGTTGATATGGGTCTGCTGCGACCGGTCGGACGTGGACGTCGTCGCGAGTACGAGTTGGTCCACGAGATCCTGGCCGACAAGATCCAGAGCGATCTCGCCGGTAAGCAGCCTATGACGCGGGATGTCCAGGACCTACTCACACGCGAAATGAACAACGCCGCGCAGTTTGGGCTGCTGATTCCGCCCGAAGAGCTGCGGATGATCGATCAGGCACGCGACGAACTCCTCATGGGACCAGACGAGCTGAAACTCCTGATCCGCAGCGCCCTGACACAGGAGCAGGAGACTGACTACTGGTTCGACAGAGTCATGGACCTGGGCGACGACAAGGGCGAGTTCCTGGCCCAGCTCATGCGGGATGAGGCGCCGCAGGTCAGACTCACGACCTACCAAAAGCTCGGCGACCACCTTGAGCCCCGGCTGATCCGCCACCTGGTGCATGGTCTCGATGATGATCAGGCCGAGATACGAACCCTTGCTACCGGCTATCTGGGACAGCTTGAGGGCCACCTGGAGGCCATGCTCGAAAACCGGGACTACCGCGTTCGTGCCCTGGCGGCACGCTCCTTGGGGCGGACCGGCTCCCGGCGGCTGGTCAAGGCGCTCACCGACTCCTTCTTGGAGGGAAGCGTGCCGCTGCGGGATGAGCTGACGGCGGCGCTGATCGCGATCGACGAGCCCCGTGCACCGGCCATGCTGCTGCGAAGCGTCTCGGCGGCCCCCGAAAGCGCCTGGAGCGCGGCCTATGCCCTGGGGCGGGTGTCCATTGCCGAGAGCGATCTCAAGGCTCTGGAGAAGGCGGCCAAGGGCAAGTCGCGGCCCGAACTCAGCTACGCCCTGGGAGTCGCCTACACCTTCCGGCGCAGCTTCCCGGAGGCGGGCGAGGCCCTGAGCAAGGCCCGGGAAGGCGTGCAGGAGGAGGTCGGCATCGCCTCGCTCGACGAGGCTGACCGGGAGTTGCGCCGATCAAAGCGACGTGCGGCCGCAGGCGTGGATGCATGGCCCATGTTCGGGCAGATTGCGGCCCATGGCGCCATGACCATGCAGCAGGTCACGCCGCCCTTGGAGATCGCCTGGGAGTTCGTGACGAAGGACCAGATCGTCGCCTCGCCGGTGGTCCGCGACAACACGGTCTACATCGGCTCACGCGACAAGCGCCTCTACGCCATCGACACCGGCAAGGGCACCGCCCGCTGGAGCTTCGATGCACCCGAACGCATTGAGAGTGCAGCGGCTCTCTCGCAGGAGCTGGTCTGCTTCGGCACCCTGAGCGGGTCGGTCCACGGCCTTGACGTGGCCTCAGGCGAGCAGCGCTGGAAGGTCTCCCTGGAAGGGCCGGTACGGTCCTCCTGCGTGATCGATGGCGACGGCCTGTACGTCGGTACCCGTGCCGGCGAGCTCGTGCGTCTGGCGGTTCCAACCGGCGAGGAGGTCTGGAAGCGTACGCTGCCCGGTGAGATCTCCGCAGCACCGGCGGTCTATGAGGACCTCGTGCTGGTCGGCTGCTGGGATGCGGGCATCCATGCTCTGAACACTACGGACGGCAGTGAGGTGTGGGTCTTCAAAGCGCAGGCCCCGGTTTCCTCCTCCCCGGCCGTAGCCGAGGGAACCGTCTACTGCGGCTCCGATGACCACGGGCTCTACGCCTTGACCACTCGTGACGGTGAGCTGATCTGGCGCGCCGATCTCAAGGGCCAGGTCCGATCCTCTGGGGCACTGACGGAGGAGCTCGTCATCGTAGGCAGCACAGACGGCAAGTGCTACGCCGTGTCACGGGCAACCGGCGAGATCGTGTGGGCCACCGAGACAGCGGAGGAGATCATGGCAGCGCCCTCGGTCTCCGGTGAGTTCGTGTACGTCGGCTCCCGGGATGGCGCGCTCTACGCCCTTTCGGTCCATGATGGCGAGGTCGTGTGGCGCCATCAGACCGCCTATGGTCTGTACTCCGCACCGGCCATCGCCGAGCAGACGGTGTTCGTGGGCTTGGACTACTACAACCTGGCGGCCTTCCGGCCCCAGGCGGAACTTGGCGTGGGCAAGAAGCGATGAACCGTCACGTACCGCTGATGATCACTCTCGGGCTACTGGTGCTTGCTGTGTCCCTGCTTGCGGGGCTGCGGCAGCCGGTCCTGCGTAGCCTGGACCAGATGCGGACCGAGTACGTGGCCCTGGGGCATCTCAATGAGGCCTTCCTGTGCGCCCACAGTCGACCGGCCAGGCGGCAGGAGGCCATCAGCCACATGGACCGCGCGCTGGCTCTCGGACCTTCACAGGCCAACGTCGTCGGTGCGGCAGCGGAGATCTATGTCGCTGCCGGAGCCTATGACCGCGCGCTCCAGATGATGTCGAAGCAGATGAACCCCAATCCGTATCTGCTCGCCCAGTGTCGCCTGCACGAGGGCAAAGTCCGTGAGGGCACACAGATACTGGTGGGGATTGGTCGGGCGGCATCTCGATCCCTTGAGAGCAGGCGGAGCGACGACCCCCTGCGTGCAGCAACGGCCATGGAGCTCAACAACGCCGGTTACCTGCTGGCCGATGCTGGTGTTGCGCTCCCGCAGGCCCAGCGGATGCTGGAGACCGCCGTCGACGTCCTGCCGCTGGATGTCAACTGCGTCGACAGCCTTGGGTGGCTGTTCTACCGCACGGGCGACTACCGGCGAGCCATATTCTTCCTTGAGCGCGCGGTGCGATTGCAGGCGTCACCGGCGGAACCAGAGCTGCTCTACCACCTCGGTGCCGCCTACGCTCGCCAGGGCGACCGCAGGCGAGCCGTGAAGATGCTGATGAAAGCCCAGGCGCTCGACCCGGAGCATCCGGAGGTCCGCCGCGAACTCAGAACAATGCGCTGGCTGCTGCCGAGCCCGGCCATGGCCTGCGCCGAATCTGCAGCTTCCTGACGCAGGTGCTGCGCCCTAACAGCGCGAAGGCTACGCCCTCGGGCGTGCGCAGGGGATAGTTTCCCGCTTCGCTGCACCGCCGAGACCGGCCGACCTGCCCAGGAATGACGCGACCCGGAAGGCGCTTCCGGCTCACTGACTCAACGGGAGGCACACATGGAGGATCTGCGCATCATCTCGGACTTCGCGCTGTCGCTGGAAGCCTCACCCACGATGGCGATGGACACTCTGGCCAAGAAGATGAGAGCGGAGGGGAAGGACGTCCTCTCCTTCGCCATCGGCGAGCCCGACTTCCCGACACCGGCGAACGTCTGTGAGGCCGCCAAGCGTGCCATCGATCAGGGCCTGACCAAGTACACACCCGCGTCAGGGACGCCCGATCTCAAGAAGGCCATCGTCGCCGCTGCCGAGCGCGACCTCGGACTCACCTACGAGCCCGATCAGGTCGTCGTCAGCAATGGCGGCAAGCACGCCCTGATGAACATCTGGCGCACGCTGCTCAACCCCGGCGACGAGGTTCTGCTCTTCGCGCCCTACTGGGTCAGCTACCCCGAGCAGGTGCGGATGGCTGGCGGCGTCCCGGTAGTGATCTCCACCTCCGGCGAGACCGACTTCCAGCCCGACCTCGACGAGGTGCGGGCGAAGATCAGCAAGCGAACGGTCGCCATGCTCATCAACAGCCCCTCAAATCCCACCGGCGGCGTCTTCACTGCCGAGACCCTTGAGAGCTTGGCGCACATCGCTCAGTCAAACGGCCTCACCATCATCTCCGATGAGATCTACAAGCACATCCTCTTCGACGGTCGCAAGCATGCGAGCGCCGCTCAGCTCGACGCCGACCTCAAAGAGCGCACCATCATCGCCGACGGTGTGGCCAAGACCTACGCAATGACCGGCTGGCGCATCGGCTGGATGATCGCTCCGAAGCAGTTCGCCAAGCGCGCCGGCAACCTCCAGAGTCAGGAGACCTCCAATCCCTGTTCCATCTCGCAGGCCGCCTCCATCGAGGCGCTGTCCGGTCCCCAGGACTCCGTCACCACCATGCGCAACGCCTTCCAGGAGCGCAGGGACTACCTCGTGCCGGCGCTGAACGCGATCCCCGGCATCAAGTGCCCGAATCCCGGCGGCGCCTTCTACGTCTTCCCGGACATCACCGCACACTTGGGCCGGACGCTCAAGGGCACGCCCATCAACAACTCCAGGGACTTCGTAGTCTACCTGCTGCAGAACGCCGGCGTCAGCACGGTCCACGGCAGCGCCTCCGGATCGGAAGGCTACTTCCGCATCAGCTTCGCCTGCAGCATGGAGCAGCTCAAAGAGGGTGTGCGGCGCATCGCCGAGGCCCTGCAGTAGCGCTCGCTTCTCCCTTCTCCTCAGGCAACGAAAAGGCCGCGGGTCATCGCCCACTTAATGGACGTGCCCGCGGCCTTCTGTACTATCCCCAGGGTTACCCGGGTCAGTCCTCGTACGGCACCTTCACCGTCTTGCCGGTCTCCGAGGACTTCTCCGCGCACTCCATGATGGCAATGACCCGTCGTGCCTCCTCTGGCTTGACCTCGAGTCCGGCACCCCGGAGGAGGTGGTCTCCCAGGTTCTTGTAGTAGGTCGGCCAGTCCGACTCCTGGTACTTGATCACGCCCTGCACCGGCACCCCGTTCTTCTGGGTGTGGTAGGTGAACTGCCCACCGGCGTCGACGATCGCACCTTCGGTCCCCAGGACGCGCCACCGGGGCTTGCCGACCATCGCAATCGTTGACTGCTGGACGTTGGCCACCGCGCCGTTGCGGAAGCGGATGATCGCCTCAACGTGGTCCTCGTTGGTCATCTGGTGCCAGACGCGCTTGTGGAAGTGCCCCGTCACGTAGTCGATCTTCTCGGGGATGATGTTCAGCAGCCAGTCGAGATAGTGAGCGCCCCAGTCGTAGAAGGCACCACCCGAGATGGCCTTGTCCGCTCGCCACCAGTTCCGCGGAGCGTTGAACCCGCCACCCCACATCTCGACATGGAACACCTGCCCGATGAGCCCCTTCTGCACCGCGTCCCGCAGCGCTTTGAAGTCGCCATCATGGCGGCGGTTGTGGAACACGGTAAGCATCTTGTCGGCCTTCTTGGCCGCCGTGATCATCGCTGTGGCTTCCTTGATCGTCAGGCACATGGGCTTCTCAGTCACCACGTGCTTGCCCGCCTTGGAGCACTCAATCGCCACCGGAGCATGGAGGTTGTGCGGCAGGATCACGACGCACAGGTCCACGCCGTCGTCCTTCAGCAGCTCCTTCACCTCGTTGTAGGTGCGGATGCCGGGCAGGTCCCTTTCCGCCTGAGCGGTCCGGGCCTTGTCCAGGTCGCACACTGCCACGACCTGCATCCCCTCGACCTGGTTGATCGAGTTCGAGTGGTGCAGGCCCATGTTGAAGGCGCCGCCGTACCCGATAATGGCACAGTTGACCGTCTGCTTGGACACCGTGAGTTCCCCTCTCGCGTGACACAGACTCAGACTACTGCGGTCGAGCCATAGCGCGTCGCAGTCGACCTCGGCCTAGCCTCCGGCCAGCTTGAGCGTCGTCTTGCAGGCCTCGGTGTGGCAGCCGGTCGGAGCGAACTCCATGCCGACGTAGCCCTGGTAGCCCGTGGCTGCGATGGCCTTGAAGATGTTCTCGTAGTTGAGTTCGCCGGTGAGCGGCTCGTGGCGGCCCGGAACGTCGGCCATGTGGAAGTGGCCGATGAGGTCGATGTTCTCGCTGAAGGTCTGGATGAGGTTCCCCTCGGTGACCTGCTGATGGTATGCATCGTACAGGAGCTTGACCCGCGGGCTGCTCACCTCGCGCAGGATCTCGAAGCCTTCCTTCGAGGTGGACAGGTAGTAGCCGGCGTGGTTGACCAGAATGTTCAGCGGCTCCAGAACGATGGTAATGCCTTGTGCCTCGGCAACCGGCGCGATGCCCTTGAGGCAGGCGACGATCGCGGCATGCTGGATCTCGCGCGCGATCGGCAGCTCATTGCCGGTGGTGGCGATGAGGCTCGGGCAGCCGAACTCCTTGGCCTTGGCGATGGACACCTCGGCATCCTTGATCCACTGGGCGGTGCACTGGGGGTCGACCATCGGGGCGGAGGATGCGCCACCGAAGCAGGCGAGGTCGATGCCGCACTTGTCAGCGCGCTCGCGAATCGCCGGGAGGTCCTTGTTGCTCCAGCCCCAGAACTCAAAGGCCTTGAGGCCGGTCTCGGCTACCTTGTCGATGCGGTCCACGAACTCGGGCACGTTGCGGAAGATCATTTCCACGCAAGCAGAGAGTTTGACGACAGCCATCGTGGGTCTCCTTCTCGGGAGTTGTTGTGGGACACACGCAAAAGCGGTCTCCCTTCGCGACCGTATGCCGACAATGTCGAGCAAGTCGCGGCTGGAGGCCGCCCGGGGTCACGTCCTGTAGGTTTCGCTATCCTGCGGTCTTGAACCTTCGCCCGCCGAGAGATAGGGCGTGCGGATCGTTGAGAACCGCCTCAAGTCCAAGAATCGTGCAGGACGGGGGATCGGTCGCCACCTTCACCGGAATGCCCAGCATCTCGGCGAAGTAGCTGTCAATGCCGCCGAGCAGAGCCCCGCCACCAGTGAGAACCGCGCCGGTGGCTGCAACCTCGCTCTGCTGTCGCGGCGGAAGCTCCTCGAGCAGCCAGGCAATCTCACTGACCACCCGGTTGAGCGACCGGGCCAGCAGGTCGGGAATGTCGGTGAGGCTAATATCAGCGCCCACAGCCGGCTCACCATTTGCGCCCACACCGTCTACCCGCATCGATTCACTCTGGTCCGGCGGCAGTAGCGTGCCCACGTGGAGCTTCACTTGCTCCGCCGAGGAAGGGCTGATGCGGATCCCCTGCGTGCGCTTGATCGCCCGACGCAGCGATTCATCGAGGTCGTCGCCACCGTACCGAATCGAGATGCCCGTCGTCGCCAGGCCCATGGCAACGACACTGACATTGGTGATCCCCGCCCCGAGGTCAATGACCAGCTGGCTCGCGTCGCCGCTGATCTGCAGCCCACCACCGAGGGCGGTTGCCAGGGCTCGCTGAACGCTCAGGAGTTGGCCGCCACCTGCAGCCCGCACCGCATCCACCAGTGCTCGCTGCTCGACAAGGGTAGCATCGTTGGGATGGGAGATGATGACCAGGGGGTTGAACAGAGGGCGATGGCCGAGGGCCTGCTGGATGAAGCTGCGAAGCATGGCCACGGCCGCATCGAAGTTGGCAACGACACCGCTGCGGATGGGACGCACCACAACGACGCCCTCGACATCACGCTCCAGCATCCGCTTGGCCTCGAGGCCTACGGCAACAGGGCGCCTACCTCCGGCGTCGAAGGCGATCACCGACGGCTCACGCACGACCACACCTGCGTCCTTGACGCAGATGTGCGTGTTAGCCGTACCGAGGTCAATGGCGAGCTCGTCGCCCCAGGGAAGTCGCATGGTGTAAGAGTCCCAGACTGGTCCAGCCCGATGGCACCCCCAGCAGAACCACGTTCACATTTTACCACAGCTATGGTCTTCGAAGCAACGGGCGACCGCGGGACGGCCGCTATTCGCCCAGCGTGACGTCCAGGTACAGCGACGGGTCCTTCGTCCAGCCGATGCCGCCGCCCCACTCAATCCAGCCGCGTCGTCCTCCGCCGTCGTTGTCATTGGCGAGCAGCGAGAACCCCAGGCGCAGGCCTGCCGCGGGCTTGATGCCCAGTTCCGACCAGGGCACCCGCACCGTGTACACTCGTCCGTCCGTCCGCTCCTCGACGGTGGCCTTCGCGGTCGTCCGCGCGGTGACCCCGGGTGCAGCGGCCTCGCGGTACACCTCTGAGCCCTGCTGCGTCAGCGCTACCGCGTACTCGAAGTAGGCCGAGGTCGGTGTGTGCAGGTAGCCGGGGTCCACTGCGAACTGGAGGCCGTCGCCTTGCCAGGTGTTCTCGCCCAGGAAGGGCTGCACCGAATGGTCATCCCGCACCACCGCTCGCACCACCAGGTCCTTCTCCGTCCACAGGACCTGTGCAAGGGCGCTGAGGTCCTTGACGCCGCCCCAGTTGGCGATCTGCTGGACTTGCTCCTTGTAGCGCAGCGGCAAGACTCCGGGCATGGTCGCATCCAGCGGCAGTGCCAACAGTGCCTCGGTGGCTCGCGGAGCCAGGGCGCCGCTGAACCGCGTGGTGTAGGACGCAGGCGGCATCTCCAGCGTGTCGATCTTCAGCAGCAGAGACCAGTAGGGCGCCGCCGTCGCATGGGGCACCCAGGACTCCGGAACCTGCACGGTCACCGGCTCACCAGGGCGGAAGAGCTCCCAGCGCTGACCGCCATCACCCCGACCGCCCGCCAGGTAGCCAGGGGCTGCCCAGTATGCGGACGCTCGGACCGAGTGATCCAGTAGGTTGGTCACCTCCGCCGCCAGTCTCACCGAGGCGCCCTCGTGGGTGGTCGAGTACTCCACCTTCCATGGGGCCTTCAGCTCAACCGATGCCGCCTCCGTGTACCGCAGACGCCTTGAGCCCGCCCAGCCCGTGAAGGCGAAACGCAACTCGTAGGGACCATAGGCTGTGTCGGGATTCGCCGCGCACTCCAGCCGGAAGGTGCGAGTCTCTCCCGGCGCAAGCTGCACTCGACCAGCGAACTTGCCGATGGTCCAGCCGCCGGGAAGCTCCGCATCGACGACCCCCTCCAGCGGTGCCGAGGTCGGGTTGGCAACCGTCACCGTCACCGGCATCGAGGTCGTCGGGAAGACCTCCGCGGCGGACACCTCCAGCTTCAGCGGCACGATCGACGAGATCACCGGCGCCTTGCCTGAGCTGATGAACACCGGAGAACCGTCCAGTTCCAGCCCCACAGCCTCCTCGGACTTGAGCACCCTCGTGTTGCCCATCAGGTCCGTCAGACGTGTCGCACCGGCCTGCAGCAGGGAGACGGTCGCCCGGTCCTTGACCGCCCACAGCGCCAGGACCTGGGTGCCGTCCGTGCGGCGGAACAGGTAGGCGGCAACTCCCGGAGGCGCGGCCGGCTGCTCCACAAACCGTGCGTCACCCAGCAAGTCGGAGATCGTCTTGAGGGCGAAGTAGCACGGCTTCGGCCGGTTGTCGGAGAAGACCACGCCGAAGTTGGCCTCGTTGTAGTAGGGGTCGTTCCCGTTCTGGTAGTCGTACCAGAACACCTTCTGCACACCCATCCCGAGCATGCACAGGTACGTCCGTGCGAGACACTCTGCCTGCCGGTGGAGGGTCACGCCGTTCGAGGCCAGGTGATTCGGGTACCCGACCTCCGTCACCCAGATCGGCTTCGTGCCGTCCCCGTAGCGGTTCATGACCTCCCAGACCTTGCGGACGGCCTGGGCCATGCCCTCATCAGGAACGCGCGGGTACTGGTACGGGTGGACGTTGACGATGTCCATGAAGTCCTTGCAGCCGGCCTTGTACAGCATCTCGACATAGGAGGGCGGAGCACCCGCCGTGCCGCCCATGAGCACGGTTGCCGTCGGGTCAACCTGCTTGATGGCGGTGTAGGTCTCCTTGAGCAGCCTCACGTAGTCCTCGTTGCTGCTGAGCCAGAAGCCGATGTTCGGCTCGTTCCAGACCTCCCAGTAGTGGATGCCCTCCTTGTAGCGCCCGACCACAGCCTTCACATAGGCGAGCCACGCCTCCATCCTGGGGATGTAGCGAGTGGCGTCGCCGGTACCGCCCTCGGGCTTCGTGCTGGCCCAGGGCACACCGTAGCACAGGATCGGCAGCAGGCTGATTCCAGCCTTCCGCGCGGCCTCATAGCGGCTGTCAAGGGTCTTCCAGTTGAAGTCCCCGGCCTGTGGCTGGCATACGCTCCACAGCCAGTCGGCCCGCATCCACTTGATCCCGCCGCGTTGCATCATCTCCATCTCAGCGGCGCTGGCCAGGTGGCCGTTGATCCCGATGGAGGACTCGGGATTGAGCTCCGTTTGTGCCGATGGCCGCAGGATACGCAAGGGCAAGCTGCTCCGGTACGCGACGCCCTCAATCTGCGCCACCGCCGACAGCTCGAAGTACCCCTGCTCGGCCAGCGTCAGGCTGAGAGGGATCTCGACCACTCCTGAGGCGGGCACCTGCACCGTCTCCCGACCGCTCTCGATGCGTCGGTCTCGGTAGTCCACCAGCCGCCAGGTGACCGCCGCCTCAGCGTCCTTGGAGTAGGCGCTCAGCACGCTCACCTTTGCCTTGATCGTCTGCGGCCGGGCTGAGGCGCTGATCGTGAGGCCGGGAGCATCGATCTTGACGTCGTAGCGGTCTTCGGGGGCCATCACGGTGGTGAGGGCGAAGTCGTCCAGGTAGAGGACGCCGGTCGCGGGTGCAGTCTCGGAGGCTTTGTCGACGATGATGTCCGTGAGCCTGACCGGCAGGTCGAGCACGCCTCGGGTCTTGTCCTGTGGACCGCCCCAGGAGAACGCGCCCTGGCTTGTCATGGGCACAGTCACCCTGCGCCAGTCAGTGAAATCGAGTTGCCCCACGACTCGCTGCCAGACCTCTCCTCCGGCCTCTGTCAGGCGCACCGTCAGCGGACGCCGCGAGCCGTCTCCCTTGACCCAGAAGGTCAGCTTGGAGGGCGTGCCGCGCAGAGCCAGGTTCGGCTGTACCCGCGCATAGAGGAAGGCCGTGCCCGTCGTGCCGCTGAAATCGTAGTGGAAGGCGAGGCACTGCTTGCCACCGTGGGCCTCCGTGGCGACGATCTCGCCCTTGCCGACGCCACCCTTGTCCCCTGATCCGCCCGGCCAGGCAGAACCGGACTCGAAGTCGGCGACAGTCAGGGTCACTTCCTCGGGTGTCTGAGCATGGCTCGTCGAGACCAGGGCCAGGAGCACGAGTGGCAGCAGTCGACGCATGGGAGAGACCTCCGACACACAGCGGCAGGTAGCCAACTTTGCACGAATACGTGTAGTTGGCCGCAGACCACCTTCTGACCTCCCGACAGCGCACCTTCAGACCGCCTCAGTCGTGCTTGCTTGACAATCCTCAGAGCCCCCCTATAGAATCGGTCATAGTGGAGGAGAGCGACAGAGAGAAGACGGAATGTGACCTGCAAACGTTGTCGAGTGACCATGAAGCAGACGCGAGGCGTGCATCACGGCCAGCGCAAGTTCCGTTGCCCGGTGTGTGGACGCGTAGCCATGCAGCGAAACCACGGGCTGCGAGCCGCCCGTTTGGACCGAGGAACATGAGTTCACAGCAAGCGAGCAAGGATCCTCAGGAAGCCCGTAGGCAGCGGCTCCGCAGTTGGACGCTGACCTTGGCGGCAGTGCTGGTCGTAGCCTTCCTGTGGCATCAGGTGTTCACGATGACCGGCCTCCTGTGGTGGAATGCGCAGGCCCAGGGGCCGGCTCTGGCCCGTCCCGCTCCCCCAAGACTCCCCGCGATTGACACCAGTTGGGTGGATGTTGACGCATACCTGAGGACGCATCCAACCTGGGAGCCCTAGGGAAAGCCCTCTGACTGGAGCCCGGGAGCCGGTGCCGTGTCACCTGACTTCTGCAGGAGCCGTGCCCGGGATAGGCCTTTGCGGCCAGGCAGTCTGAGGGCTCAACCGTGCCTGCAGGGCCAACGGGTCGCTAGTTCCGGCGGGCCTGCGTCGCAGTCATCACCGGTCACCCTTGTGACCGAAGGAGACAGATATGTCCCACAACAACACCGTGACGATCATCGGCGCAGGTCTGGCCGGTTCTGAGGCTGCCTGGCAAGCGGCACAACAGGGCGCCCAGGTTGTCCTCTACGAGATGCGGCCCGACACCATGACGCCCGCACACAAGACCGGCAAGTTCGCGGAGCTCGTCTGCAGCAACTCGCTCAAGTCCAACTCGCTGGACCGTGCCGGTGGCGTCCTCAAAGCCGAGCTGCGGCGCCTGGGTTCCCTCATCCTGCGCTGTGCCGATGCCACTTCGGTTCCGGCAGGCAGTGCGCTTGCCGTCGACCGTGAGCGCTTCGCCGACATGATCACCGAGGCCGTCGCCGGGCACCCCAACATCGAGGTCCGCCGGGAAGAGGTGAAGCAGATTCCCGAGGAGGGCCTGACCATCGTTGCCTCAGGGCCGCTGACCTCCCAGGCCCTGGCACGCTCGCTCTTCGGCCTCACCGACCAGAAGTACCTCTTCTTCTACGACGCCATCTCGCCCATCGTCGATGCTGCCTCGATCGACCGCGACAAGGTCTTCCTGGCCTCGCGCTATGGCAAGGGCGAAGCGGCCTATCTCAACTGCCCGATGAACGAAGACGAGTACAACGCCTTCTACGATGCCCTCATGTCGGCGGAGATCAGCCTCCATGCGGATGTCGATCCCAACGAGCTTTTCGAGGGTTGCCTGCCGGTGGAGGTCATCGGCGGACGCGGACGCAAGGGCCTGCTCTTTGGCCCGATGCGCCCCGTGGGCTTGATCGACCCGCGAACCGGGGCCCAGCCCTACGCCGTGGTTCAACTGCGCGCCGAGAACCAGGAACTGACCATGTATAACCTGGTTGGCTTCCAGACCTCGCTTAAGTACGGTGAGCAGGACCGCGTCTTTCGCATGATCCCGGGGCTCGAGAACGCCGAGTTCCTGCGGCACGGTCAGATCCATCGCAACACCTACATCAACGCCCCGACGCTGCTGCGGCCGACCTACCAGTTCCGCAAGCGTGACGACCTCTTCTTTGCCGGTCAGGTCACCGGCGTCGAGGGCTACATCGAGTCGACGGGCTCCGGTCTCTTGGCCGGCCTCAACGCGGCACGCCTCCTGCAGGGCAAGGAACTCCTGGAGCTGCCTCGGGATACCGTACTCGGAGCTTTGGCCCACCACATCTGCGCCGCCGATCCCGAGCACTTCCAGCCTATGAACGCGAACTTCGGCGTCCTCCCGCCCGTCGACGAAAGTCAGTTCAAAGCGCCCGAGGGCAGGAAGCACCTGACCAAACTGGAGAAGAAGGAAGCACGCGGAAGGCTCTGCCTGACGGCGCTGGAGGCGTGGATGTCCAGGGTGGGGATCACGTCGCAGTCTTCGGGATAGGATCTCTCTCACGGGGGGCATGAAGCTCGCGGAAGACGCAGGCCGACATCCGCACTCGCACTACCAGACAGGTGATGGAGGGTGACAACCGAGACGCAGAACTCTGGGGCAGGCGGCAGCGCCTGGAACGTCGACGGGTTCCTACGCTATCTCACCCACGTGAGGCGCGTCTCACCACGCACCGCCGAGGCCTATGCCAGGGACCTGGCCGACTTCTCCGATTTCCTGGCCCACCTGTGGGGAGAGCCGCGGGCCTACGACTGGGCGCAGGTGGACTATCCCGTGGTTCGTCGGTACCTGGCCCACCTGAATCGCAAGGTTTTCGCGAAACCCACGCTTTCCCGGAAGCTATCTGCGCTCCGAGCGTTGTTCAGGTACTTGGTGGACGAAGGAATCGTGGAGCACAACCCCGCGGCACTTGCATCGTCCCCGCGTCAGTCCCATCACCTTCCGGAGATACTCCACGACTACGAGCTGACCGAGTTGCTTGCAGCGCCCGATCCCTCCACACCCGACGGTACTCGCGACCGGGCCCTGCTGGAGCTCTTCTACGCCACCGGGATGCGGCTCTCCGAGGTGCACGGTCTCGACCTGGATCAGGTGGATTTCGTCGAGCGGCAGATCCGGGTGATCGGCAAACGCAACAAAGAGCGAATCGTGTTCTTCGGCGATCCCGCGGCGGAGGCGCTGGAGAACTACGTCGACCACGGCCGGCGAGCCTTTCTGGCCCGGCGCAAGGGAGAAGGAAGCGAAGCGGCACTGTTTCTCAACCGGTCGGGCGGCCGACTCTCCACGCGAGGCATAGCACGAGTGGTAGACAAGCACGTGCTGCATACGGCCTCTGCGCACCGAATCTCGCCCCATGCCCTGCGTCATACCTTTGCGACGCACCTTCTCGACAATGGCGCAGACCTGCGGGCGATCCAGGAGCTGCTGGGCCACGAGAGCCTGGCGACGACCGGCATCTACACCCACGTCACGGCAGAGCGGCTGCGGAGCAGCTATGAGCAGGCACACCCGCTAGCTGCCGCGAAAGAACACCAGACAGGGGACGAGCCCGGCGAACCGGACTCCGAAACCTGAGTGACGAGCCTAGGAGAAGACCTATGAAGAGTCGATCGACAACAATCTGCGCAGTTCGGCGCAACGGTCAGGTTGCCATCGCCGGAGACGGCCAGATCACCCTTGGCGATATCATGGTCAAGCAGCAGACCGTGAAGCTGCGCACGGCGCGCAACGGTCAGGTTCTGGTCGGCTATGCAGGTGCGGCCGCTGATGCCCTGGCCTTGTTTGAGCGTCTGGAGGCCAAGCTCGACGAGTTCTCCGGCAATGTGCAGCGCGCCTCCGTCGAACTGGTCAAGCAGTGGCGCATGGACCGCGCCCTCCGGCGTCTCGAGGCGATGCTGATTGTCGCGGACCGTGAGACGCTGCTGCTGGTCTCCGGCACTGGCGATGTCATCGTGCCTGACGGCAACGTCCTCACCGTTGGATCAGGTGGCGGCTATGCTCAGGCGGCCGCTGAGACGATGCTGCGCCACACCGAGATGTCGGCCGAGGAGATCGCCCGCGAGGCCGTGCTGGTCGCCTCGAAGATCTGCATCTACACCAACGACCAGATCACCGTGGAGGTGCTAAAGTGATCGCTGACGAGCTCACCCCCCGGCAGATCGTAGCCGAGCTGGACAAGTACATCATCGGGCAGCACAAGGCGAAGCGCGCCGTCGCCATCGCCCTGCGCAACCGTGCTCGGAGACGTGAGATCCCCGAGGAGTTGCGCGACGAGGTCATCCCCAAAAACATCCTCATGATCGGGCCGACGGGCGTCGGCAAAACCGAGATCGCCCGCCGCCTTGCCAACCTTGCCCACGCACCCTTCATCAAGGTCGAGGCGACCAAGTTCACTGAGGTCGGCTATGTGGGCCGTGACGTCGACTCCATGATCCGCGACCTGGTCGACACCGCCTACCGACTCGTGGAGGAGGAGTACTTCGACGATGTCTGGGAGGACGCCGAGAAGAGCGCCGAAGCGCGCCTGCTCGACTACCTGGCAGGCAAGGGAGCGCCGGCCCCAACGACCCGTCCCGCACCCTTGGTGAGTGCCGTAGAGGCCCTGGACGGCCCGACCCAGGACGAACTCGCGGAGGCCCGTCGGCGCTCCGAGGATATCCAGCATCAGGAGGAGCGCGTCAGGGACTTCACGCGCAAGCGCCTCGCCGCTGGCGAACTAGAGGAAGAGGAGATCGAGATCGAGGTCGAAGAGTCCGCGATGCAGACCATGCAGGTCTTCTCCGGCGCCGGTCTCGAGGAGATGGGCTTCAACATGCAGGACCTGCTGGGGAACCTGTTCCCCGGCAAGAAGACTCGCAAGCGCATGACCGTTGCCGAGGCCCGGCGCGTACTGACTTACCAGGAGGCCGAGAAGCTCGTTGACCAGCAGGAGGTAACCCGCGAGGCCCTGGAGCGCGTCGAAGAGAACGCTATCATCTTCCTGGACGAGTTGGACAAGATCGCCGGACGCGAATCCGGCCAGGGCCCCGACGTCTCCCGCGAGGGCGTCCAGCGCGACATCCTGCCCATTGTCGAGGGTAGCACGGTGATGACTAAGTACGGCCCCGTCGACACGAGCCACATCCTGTTCATCGCCGCCGGAGCCTTCCATGTCGCCAAGCCCTCCGACCTCATCCCAGAGCTGCAGGGCCGGTTCCCCATCCGCGTCGAGCTGACCAGCCTGACCCAGGAAGACTTCCGCAAGATCCTTGAGGAGCCCCAGAACTCCCTTGTGAAGCAGTACACCGCCCTGCTGGCCACCGAGGGCGTGGAGCTGGAGTTCTCCGACGACGCGCTGGACGAAATCGCCCGGCTGGCGCGGGCAGTCAACGACACCACCGAGAACATCGGCGCTCGGCGCCTCTACACCATGATGGAGCGGCTGCTTGACGAACTCTCCTTCGAGGCGCCGGAGGTGGGGGAGCAGAAAGTGGTGGTCGACGCCGCCTACGTCCTTACCCAGCTCAAGGAGGTCGTCGAGAAGCAGGACCTGGCCCGGTATATGCTCTAGCGCCTCTCGGCTCCCAGGCAGCCCCACCAACACCACGACACAGCCTGCAGCAGGCTTGGACCACAAGGTCTGGGCCTGCTGCTCCGATTCCAGCCGCCAGTCACGGAATGGAGGCTTTGCGGGAACGTTACGCACCTGACGGGTGTTTGAGGAACAAGAAGGTTGGTTACACAGTCTATAGTAGTAGAAGATGCGCCGCGCAAAGCTGCACACGCCTTGACAGCCATGAAGGACACCCACGTGAAGGGGTCTCGCCGACTGCGGCTTCCATCACACCCAGGCGAGAGGTGTGGTGGAAACCGCCCGCAGAAAGCGAAGTGAGGCAAATGGGGGCGATCCTGCAAACCGACAAGTTCACGCAGGTCCTGGTCAGCGCAGTTCGGCGGGGCACCTCGGTTGGTGTTGGTCTGGTGTTCCGGAGGCGTGACGATACCACGGTACGCAGAGTCGGGTATCTGGTCCAGAACCTCTCCACGGAGCAGGCCACCTACGACGCCATTCTCTCCGCCCTGACCGACGCCCGGCAGCAGCGGGTCCGTGGCCTCACGGTCTACGTCGACAGCGCCCCGGTCCTCGACCAGCTCGGTCGTCGCGTCCGCGTCCCCTACGAGTTGATGCCGGTCTTCGTCCAGGTGCGCTGTGCCGCCAACGGTCTGCGGCGAGTTCGCTTCGAGCCGGCCTCGGGGGTCCAGGGCTTCTCAGCCCGCCGACTGGCACGAGCCGCCCTTGTCGGCAAGGAGACCATCGACGTCCGCTACGAGACGCCTCTGCTTCCCCTGTCCTTCGGCGATGACCTTGCGCCGCGTCCCCGTTCAGCAGCCTAGACGTCGCGCTGCCCAATCGCTTCAACCAACGAGCCGCGGCAAGCCGCGGCTCGGAGTTCTCCGCGGTTGCCTGCCCAGGTCGCACTATCCCCTGTCGAAGACTTCGACCTCCTATCCTCGTGCTCCCCAGCCTGCGCCCTGGACAGCTCCTGTGCCCTGAAGGGTTTGCGGACCCTCGGGAGGAATTGCCCGTCGGATCGCCGCGCTACGGAGGATCACGTGTCTACTATGATGGGAGTGATGTTGTTGAGCACCTTCCACCTGGTGCCCGCTCAACCGCTTCTGACGCCTGCCGCCGACTACGGTCGTTCCTACATTGCCACTCCGGGACCAGGGAACTCGCCGGCCTTCCTACTGGAGTCTCGCTGCCGCATCATCGATCCCGCGGCGAAGGTGACCCGCGACTACTACCAGTGTGCCCTGTGCAAGGCCGAGCGCACCTTTGCCTCCGAGGACCTGTTCGTGGTCCCCGGCTACGACTTTCTGCCCGTCTTCTCTGAGGGCGAGGTCGTCGTGTTCCGCCGTGGCGTCACCGCCGGCGACGGCTACCGCGAGGTCTCCAAGCCCAAGTGGGGCGGAATGACCCCCAGGATCGTCGAGGGCAAGTACCAGGTCTGCGCGGACGCCGCGCAAGTGGTCACGGCAACGAAGGAAGCCGGGCTGCTCGTCGGCCAGACCGAGATCCGCGATGAGGCAAGCGGGCGCATCGCGATCCTCGAGTACCCCATTAAGACCATGAACGTCGATGTCGCCAAAGGGGTCTGGCAGAGCGACACCGGCCCGGTGCTGTTCCCCGACCTGACCGTCCCGCCGGAGGAGTGGTCGGCGAACCTGAAGCTCGCCTACCTCGCCGCCAATGCGCCGGACTGGGCCGAGTTCACCGTCGAGGAGCCCACGCCGATCGAGGTGGGGGATAAGGAGGTCGCGAGGGTCTGGCACAACTCCCGCAGCCTTCGCCTTTCCGTCCGCAACCAGATCCTGGCTCCAGCCGAGGTGCAGCTTGTGAAACCGCCGAAGGTCATCGAAGAAGGCGGGCTGCTCCGTGTTCGCCTCCTGCCTCCGAAGCCCGGCAATCCGCGCAACTCCGAGGGCGACTTCGTCCAACTGAAGGATGGACGGATACTCTTCGTCTACACACATTTCACCGGCGGTGGGGGAGACCACTCAACCGCCTACCTGGCCGGGCGCTACTCCACCGATGGCGGACGAACCTGGACCGCCGAGGACGTCACTGTGCTCGCGAACGAGGGCAAGATGAACATCATGTCGGTGTCCTTGAACCGACTGCCGAGCGGCGAGATTGCCCTCTTCTACCTGCGCAAGAACGGACTCGAGGACTGTCGCCCTTACGTCCGCTTCTCCACCGACGAGGCCCAGACCTGGAGCGACCCTATCGAGTGCATCGCGACGCCGGGCTACTACGTGGTCAACAACGATCGGGTGATCCAGCTCAAGAGCGGGCGCCTGGTCATGCCGACCGCGCTGCATCTGTACACCGATGCCCATCTGCGCCCCGGAGTGGCGATGTGCTATCTCTCGGACGACAACGGTCGCACGTGGTACAAGAGCCAGAGCGAGTTGCACGCCCCGGCGAAGTCTGGTTCAGGCCTCCAGGAGCCCGGTGTGGTCGAGCTCAAGGACGGGCGAGTGATGATGCTGTCGCGAACCGATCAGGGCTGCCATTTCCGGTCCTACTCAAGCGACGGCGGAGTGACCTGGACCGAGGCCGAACCCACGGATATCCTTGCGCCCTGTTCTCCGGCAACCTTCAAGCGCATCCCCAGTACGGGCGACCTGCTGCTCGTGTGGAATGACCACTCGCAGGAACGCACCCTGGGCGGCAAGCGCACGCCCTTGACCGCCGCCATCTCCCACGACGACGGCGTAACCTGGGAGCATCGGAAGATCCTCGAGGACGACCCGGACGGCTGGTTCTGCTACATGGCCATGGAGTTCGTCGGGGACAACGTGCTCCTCAGCTACTGCGCCAGCGACAAGGGGATACCTGCGCTGGCGCAGACCGGGATTGCGTTGTTTGGAGTGGACTGGCTCTACCAGTAGGCCACCGGCACTGCTCGTGCTCGGCTCAGGCCTGTGCGAGCAGCGCCCTGGTTTCGGCCTCAATCGTGGCAAGGGCGGCTTCCGGCTCCGCCTTCCCGGTAAGGACAGCATGCAACTGGCCTTGCATCACCCGCGTGATCTTGCTGTAGTGCGGGATGTTCTCGCGGCATCGTGCATGGTCCAGAATCGCCTGCAGGTCACGGTAGTGGGGATGGAAGGCGAGTAGCTCCTGGTCTTCGTAAACGGTCTTCAGAGTGGGGAGCGGGCCTCCGCGGAGCGCCCGCTCCTTCTGTATGTCATAGCTGGTCATGAAGCGGATGAAATCGCGGGCAGCGGAGGGTGCCAGGGCGCTGCGCGGCACTGCGTAGTGCCAGCCGCCAAGATAGGTGTAGGAGGTGTGACCCGAGGGCCCGATCGGCGCCGGTGCAACTCCCACTCGCTCCCGGATCGGCGAGTCCGGCTGCTGCGATCCCTGCAGCACGCTCGGCAGCATCCACAGGAAGACCGTGCGTCCTGCCAGGAAGTTGGCCTGCGGCTCAACGCCGCCGATGTGGTCGGTGATGCTCAGCGGGCTGATCTTGTGGACGTAGATGCAGTCGTGCAGGAAGGTGAGAGCCTCCAGTGCCGCGGGCGAACCGATCTCCACCTCGCCTGTGTCGTCATCGAGGACTCGGCCGCCGTTGCTCCACAGGTTCACCAGGAAGCTGGTGCTCAGGCCCTCGTACAGGTACGCCGGGAACTCAAACCCCAGCAAGTCCCCGTTCCCCGGAGCGCTGCAGATCGTCTGGGCCTGGTGTACGAGTTCCTCCCAGGTAGCCGGCGGCGCGCTGAATCCGTGCTGCTCCAGGAGGTCCTTCCGGTACATCAGCACCCCGCACAGCGCGATGGCCGGAGCGGCATAGAGATGATCTTGCGAGACCGCCGGCCACACCAGCCCGTCGAGGTGCTGCTCCCATTGCGACGCAGGCAGGACGTCATCCAGCGGAGACAGTCGGCTCGGGTCAATAACGTCGGGCATCCAGTACATGCACAGCGGCACGACGCTGAGGCTGGACCGGCGCGAGCTCAGGGCCATCGCTACCACGTCACGAGCCTCATCCGGGTTATACGGAATGTTCAGGGGCACAGGCTTGACCCGTGGGTGTAGCTGCGAGAACCGGTCCATGAGCTCCCGGTTGAGCTGTTCGTCGAACTCGGAGAAGCTGCGGACCGCCAGCTCGATGGTGGTTGCACGCGGGGTGCCGGCCATCAGTCCCTCTGTGCCTTCGAACCGCCCCCTCACCCGCATCCCGTGCGAGGAGATTGTGAAGCGCCGAATCCCCTTGTCGTGGTCGCTGCCTCGCATCTTGAGCACCGAGACGGCCCGCTGGATCTCGCTCTCCATCTCGATGTACTTGAGCAGGATGATGCCGTCGACGATCACCGAGATGTGCTCACCGGTGATCTGCGTTTGTCCGAACACCTCCGGAACTTCTGCGATCAGCAGCGAGGTGGCTGCCGAGGCTTCGAGGCACTCGACCATGGAGTACACGGACTCGCGAAGGCTCAGGTGCTGCGAGCTGGCCATCTCCAGGTCTGTGATGCTGTCGATGACCACTCGCTTGGCGCTGGTGGCGCGCAGTTCGTTGACCAGTTCCTGGGTGAGCTTCTCCTGCCTGACCTCCAGGGGAGAGCGGTACAGGATGCTGATCATGCCCTTGTCGATGTACTCTGCCAGCGGCAGCCCATAGCCCCTCGCAAGCTCCGCGAGCTTCGTCGGCGTCTCCTCGAAGCTGACATAGACGCCCTTCTCGCCCTCCTCAGCGCCCTTGCACATGAACTGCATCGCCAGCGTTGTCTTCCCGACGCCGGCGCTTCCTGCCACGAGAGTGGAGAACCCGCAGACCAAGCCGCCTCCGAGCATGTCATCCAGGCCGGGGACACCGGTCGGCGTGCGGCAGAGACCGTGTTCCCAGGCGAGTTTGGTGCGCGAGACCGGCTGACGACGTGGGTAGACCTTCACGCCGTTCTCGGCGAGCTCCAGCATGTGCTTCCCGGGTATGTGTGGGGCTCCACGTGACTTGAGGATCTCGACGTAACGCCGACGCTGCCCATCTGTCTCCAGGGTGTAGTGCAGACGCAGGGCGGCGTCGGCCAGGTACTCCTCGAAAGGCACGCGGTTGATGTCGACCTGCTCGAGTTCCTTGGTGATCACGCTGGTGAGACCCGCGCGACGCAGGCCGTTCATCATGCTGTAGACCTGGGCCCGCAGTTCGCTGGCACTGGCCCCGGTCTGCCCAAGGTGGGAGACACTGTCCAGCAGGAGGCGCACCGCGCCGGTCTCGGCAATGGACCGCTCGATGAGGCCGTCCACTTCCTGAAGCTGGTCGAGAAATACTTCGGGGGAGGTGCAGATGGTGCGCAGCACGCCCTTGGCCTCCAAGTCCGCCAGGTCCCAACCGAAGTTGAGGGCGTCGCGATGCATCTGCTGAGGAAACTCTTCAAAGGTGATGATGATTCCGGGCTCACCGGCGACCGCGCCGGCATAGACGAACTGGATGCCGACCGTGGTCTTGCCGGTGCCTGGTACGCCCTCAACCAGATTACAGCTCCCTCGAAGGAAGCCGCCGGAGAGAAGCTCGTCGAGGCCGGGGATGCCGGTGGAGAGCGGGGCTGCCATCATGGGTTGTCACCCCCGGTGGCCGGCGGCTGCACCTGTGTGGCCCGTTCCTCATGCTGAATGCTGATGAGCAGCCGGACGATTTCCTTGCGCGAGGTGGGGTCGTCCAGGTACGCCTCGCTGACCATGCACAGAAGGTCCCAGATGTCGGGGTCTTTGGCGAGGGCATAGCAGGTATATCGGCCCTCGCCGCGGGTGTGGCGCTCCACGATACCGCGCTTGGCGAATCGCTCCAGTGCGGGGCCTACCTCGTCAACGGCGCGGTGCGTACGCAGAGCAATACCCCGGGGCGTGTCAAAAGCGCTCGGGTTGGCCTGGAAGAACAGGGCGACGTCCAGGCCCACGATGCTCCGAGCGGACGTGGCGATGAAGTCGCGTATTCTGTCGTCCATATGCGCATCCCCCCTGCACTGGCATCGGGGTGCGTCCTGACGGCGAACCGCACAATCCTCCCACTCTTCTACATTCTACCTGTCATCTTGGTTTCCTGCAAGGATTGTCGCGCCTGTCCCAGAGTAGTACCGCCCGGTCCTCAGCTCAGGGCCGACTGACGTCTCCCGATTCGCGAGTCGGCGAAAGCGGGTGTTGTGAAGAGCAAACGTTGATTTGGAACAGAGTGTAACTTTACCTTTATGCCAATATAATGTAGTATAAGACTATTCGACCGATATCAGGAAGGCGCAAGCACTGTGGACCATATCAGGGCCTGCAAACCAGGCGTGCTGCTGGCCGACAAGCGAGAAGCCGGCTCTTTGGCCGCCGTGACGGTGGTCCTGGCGCGGGGCTGGTCTGGCCGGTTGGCCGAGGACGGCTTGGCCTTGACCCTTCGGCTCTCGCTCTGTTTGTCAGCTCTGATCTGGGCTTGTGTCTCCTGGCATTTTGGTCGAACTTCGAGTACAATACAATGGTACGGAAAATCATCGTCTCACTGGACCGGCCACACCAGCCCATGGGTACGTCTACCGCGCAGCGCTCGCCACGGTCTCCTGAATGGGAGAGCGTGCGCGAGCTATACCGAGAAGGAGTGCGAGACGCTTCGGAGATCTCCCGAAGAGTGTCTCGTGCCCTCGCCCCTCCCACCCGCCTTCAGATGCAGGGGCCGGGCGTTGTGACGTGCCTGGACACCTTGCTTCAGGGAGCCCAAGAGGTGGGAGGAGGTCCTGCACAGGGCCTCCTGACGGGTGCCGGGTCCCTGCTGGAGGTCGCGGCGAGGCTGCGCACCGAAGCGGAGCGAAGGCTGGCCACCAGCGGAAGGGGGTCCAGGTTCAGTGACCTCGCCCTCGACGCCCTGGGCAGTTCCGTGATGGGGCTCGCGCTTCAGGCACCGGGGACGATGGACCTGCAGACGCTGAGTGCGCTGTCGCCGAGCGTGCTGGGGAGCTACCGCGAGTCTGGGCGGCTCTCCGAGCTGGCCTCCGAGTTCGTGGGATGGGACCTCGACCGATGCTTCCGCTATCTCGTAACGCGCGACCTGTCTGAGTACGTGGGGACCAGTGCGATCCCCACCGTTCTTGAGGCACGGAAGGTCGCTGACGCCGTCGGTGCTCACTGCCGCCGTGTAGCTTCACAGATCACACCTGCACTGCACGAAGACCGGTTGCTGGAACTGGAGGGCCAAGCCCCGCCGGAGCGCGTTCAGCGGCTGGCAGAGCCCTTCAATGAGATGTTGGACGCTGGCCTGAGCAGTATCGCCGGGAGGTAGCTGTTTGGCCGCACGTTTCGTTGTCGCTCACGGGATGCCGGGGGGCCCCGTGCCGGACGCCTCAGAGGACAACAGCGCCCTGTGGATGCTGGACTGGACCTCTGATCGTCGCAACGCGATCGCTGACGTCACTGGGCTACCAGGCTCGGCGCCGAGTGCGAAGTCACCACTCCTCGCTGACCTGATGGACATAGTGGCGGCCGCCTACTTTGCCGACGTCGCCTCGCCGCGCGGACGGCTTGAGGAGTGGGTCCGCGACCTCGAGATCGAGGTGCCGGTCAGAGACCCGGGGTTCTGGCGTAGCGTCAACGGACTCCTGTCCCACCTGCTGTACACCCTCACCCGCGACAATATCCGCCTCACCTTTCCACCACATTCCTCCGTGGAGCAGGCGGAGCCGCCCACAGCCGCCACTCCGGAGGTGGACGCCGACTGTGTCTCTCTCCTCTCTGGTGGTCTGGACTCCATGGCGGGCGCCGCGATGTTGCTGCACACCGGCCGTCGTCCTCTCCTGATAAGCCATGTCTCCGGCAACCCCACAGTCGAGTCCGCACAGCGCCGCGTGGTATCGCATCTCAGCAAGCTGGGGGAGTGCGCCCACGCCGTTGCCCGAGTCTTGCCCGGCGCCCATGGACACCAGCCCTTCGCCTATCCGCCCCCTGAGATGAGGGAGCCGTCGCGACGGGCGCGCTCGCTGCTGTTCATGACCCTTGGCGTCGTTGCAGCCTGTCGCGCCGGTGTCAGCGATGTCTACCTGTGCGAGAACGGGATCCTGACGGCAGCCTTGCCCTTGACGCCTGCCCGAAGCGGGAGCCTGTCGACACGAAGCACTCACCCGATGGTGCTCAAGCTGTTCAGCGAATTGCTCGAACTAGCTGACATCCCGTGTCAGGTTGTTAACCCCTTCCTGTACCAGACTAAGGGGGAGGTAATCCGTACCTTCCTGCGTCCCCTGCTGCGGCCCGACGAGATCGCCGGCTCGGTTTCCTGCTGGTCTGCGGGCCGCCAGAACCGGCCCTGTGGCGGGTGCATCCCCTGTCTGCTCCGCCGCATCTCCATGCTCTCTGCAGGCCTTCCCGACGAAGCCTTCATGATGGACCTTCTCGCGACGCCGGAGCAGTACCGGGGCACCGACGCCTTCGGGAATCTCGTCGACCTCCTGACCCAGGCCGGAACTCTCCTGACACAGACGGAGTTCGAGCTGCTCCTCGACTACCCGCAACTCCTGGATATGGAGGCGGCCGACGTCAGCGTGCACGACGTCATCAGGACACTCAAGCGACACGCCAGCGAGGTCTACCACGTGCTCCAGACCCACTTCCCTGCTGCGTACCGGCTTATGGCCGGGCTGATGCCTTGAGACGGACCTCTCCTGCGACGCACAACGATTGTGCGGCAAGGGCCTGATGGGTTACAATGATGATACGGCAGGGGCGACCACGGTCGGTCGTGGCACGACCACGGGGGTCGCCTCTTTTTCTGGGTGGTCGGGCCCGGTAGCACGGGGACCAGCCGGGGTTGAGAGGGCTAAAGGACAGGATATGACGCGCAAAGACCTAATCCGCAACTTCTGTATCATCGCGCACATCGACCACGGGAAGAGTACCCTGGCAGACAGGCTGCTGGAGCGTACCGGAGCGATCAGCGAGCGCGACATGAAGGACCAGGTTCTCGACAGCATGGACCTGGAGCGTGAGCGTGGCATCACGATCAAGGCCAGCGCCGTGCGCATGAAGTACACGGCACGCGATGGTGAGACCTACACCCTCAATCTGATCGATACACCGGGGCACGTGGACTTCCAGTACGAGGTCTCCCGGGCTCTGCACGCCTGCGAGGGCGCGCTGCTTCTGGTAGACGTCAGCCAGGGCGTCGAGGCGCAGACTGTCGCCAACGCCTACCTCGCTACGGGGGAGGGGCTCGAGATCGTCCCGGTCGTCAACAAGATCGACCTGCCACTCTTTGACCCCACGAGCGCGGCGGAGGAGATCGAGAAGGACCTGGGATTTGCCGCCGAGGATGTGCTGTTCACCTCGGGCAAGACCGGCGCCGGCGTCGAGGAACTCCTGGAAGCTGTTGTCTCTCGCGTCCCAGCCCCGAAGGGCTCCGACGATGAGGCCTTGCGGGCGCTCATCTTCGACTCGGAGTTCGACCAGCACCGCGGGGTCGTGTCCTACGTGAGGGTCGAGACCGGCACCGTCAAACGCGGCGACCGCATCCTCATGATGGCCACCAACAAGGAGTTCGAAGTCACCGAAGTAGGCGTGTTCTCGCCGAAGATGGAGCCGGTTTCGCAGCTTGCCGCCGGCGATGTAGGCTATATGATGGCCAACATCAAGGGCGTCAAAGATGCGCGGGTCGGCGACACCATCACCGGGGCCGATCAGCCGGCTGCGGAGCCCTTCCCGGGCTACCGTCCGGCAAAGCCCATGGTCTTCTGCGGCCTGTACCCCAGCGACAACGCCGACTACAAAGCGCTGCAGGACGCCCTTGACAAGCTCTCACTAAACGACGCTGCCCTCAAGTATGAGCCGGAGACCTCCGCCGCCCTGGGGTTTGGCTTCCGGTGCGGCTTCCTGGGCCTGCTGCACATGGAGATCGTGCAGGAGCGTCTGGAGCGCGAGTACGACCTCGACCTTGTCGCGACGGCGCCCAGCGTGGTCTATCGGGTTCTGTGCACCAACGGGAAGGTCCTCGACGTGGAGAACCCGGCCCAGATTCCGGACCCCGGCGAGATCGAGTTGCTCGAAGAGCCCGTCGTCGCCGCAACGATCATGGTCCCGCAAAAGCACGTGGGGCCCTGCATGACGCTGTCGGACGAGCGTCGGGGCGTCTTCCAGAAGATGGACTACCTGTATGGCGACCGCGTCGCCCTTCACTACAAGCTGCCGCTGGCCGAGATCATCGTCGACTACTTCGACGCGCTCAAGTCGCTGAGTCGCGGGTATGCGACGCTGGACTACGAGCTTACGGGATACGAAGATGCGGCCCTGGTGAAGGTGGACATCCTCATCAACGGCGACTCCGTGGATGCCCTGGCAATCATTACGCACCGCGACTTCGCCGAGCAGCGCGGACGCGCCATCTGTCGCAAGCTCAAGGAGACGATCCCTCGGCAGATGTTCGAGGTGCGCATGCAGGCGGCCATCGGCGGCCGCATCGTCGCCTCGACCCGCAACGCCCCGCTGCGCAAGGACGTACTGGAGAAGTGCTACGGCGGAGATATCACCCGCAAGCGGAAGCTGCTTGAGCGTCAGAAGGCCGGCAAGAAGCGGATGAAGCAGGTCGGTGTCGTGGAGGTGCCGCAGGAGGCCTTCATGTCGGTGCTGCGGCTTGACTAGCTGCTCCTTGGCCGGGTCAGGGGAGAGCCAGGTCCCTTTGCACGAGCCGGTGTATTCTGGCGAGCTTGAGGACCTCGCTCGACCTGCTGCAGACCACAACAATCTCGCCAGGCTCGGCCCGCCGACATGCGGGCCGAGCCTGGTAGACGAGCTTCGGGTACGGATCGACATGACCACTTGGCATCAAGTCAGACGTATCATCGCCGGCGTTGTCGCCGGCGTTGCTGCCTGCGGAGGGGAGAGGGCCGGCCTTCCCCTTGGGTGGGCGATTGCCGTCGGCGTCGCCGCCGCAATCATCGCGGCCAGCCTGTTGCTGCCGCTGCTGTGGAAGCCACCCAAGCAGTGACGTAGAGGCTGCGCTACCCTGTCCCGCCTCCGAATTGCACTGAGCTGACGATCTTCTGGGCGACCGGCTGGAACTTGGCCCAATGCTTCTCCGGGGCTTCCGCAAAGACTACATAGCCGAAGTCGCCCTTGAAGGCTCCCCAGCGGATCCCCTTCATTTTGATGGGCAGCAGGCCGACACGCTTAGTATAGGTGTATTCGGCAGAGGCGGCCTTACTGCCGCCGAAGTCCCAGACCTCCTTCATGGTCCCCTGCTTGAAGCCGGGACGCTGGGCGGTGAAGGACGCCGTGCTGCCGGCCAGGACGGCTCCCTCAGCGCTCCGCTCCACGGAGACCGTGCCCCCTGCGGCTCTTGAGGCGGCGGCGGCGACGTCACCCATAGCGCCGGCTTTCTGGGTGCCCTGTACCTGCACCCAGCACAGCTTACTCGCGCGGAAGTCAACGGACACGTAGGATCCCGACGAGCCGGAGTTGCTGGGCTTCGTCCAACCGCCGGGGTACTGGGCTGTGAACTGCTTGTCCTTCTCGACGAAGGTCTTCCAGGTGCCTGGATCCGGCGGTGCCCCGGAAGCTGCGATGCCCACCACGAGCAGGATGACGACCAGCAGGACAATGAGCCCGCCTCCCACGATCAGCGGCATCATCCATGCGGGCTTCTCGGGTGGCAACTCCACGGGCTCCGGTCGGCGCGCCGCGCGCGGAGCACTGGGCGTCGACGGCGCAGCTGTCGACCCGGCGGGAACCTGGGATCGGGTCGCGGTCGTTTGCGCCTTAGGTTGAGCCTGTTTCGGGGGCCGCAGATCCGCGCTGCACCAGGTGCAGATGTCATCTCGATCGCTTTCCATGCCGCATTTCTTGCAGAGCTTTCCCATTTGTGCCCTCCAACTGTGGCGAATACATGAGACGGCGGCTCGCAGTCCTATTCGCGCCACGAGTAGTGACTCCTGCTACTTCGGCCGGACTTGCAGGAATGATGAGTGGAACTGAAGAACCTGGCGGTAACCAGATCGTCCAGGCGTGACATCCTGGGGAGGTATCAGGCATGTACAAGGACATTCTTGTAACCCTCGACGAATCGGCACTGGCGGAAAGGGCCTTGCCCCATGCCGTGGCTCTGGCCAAGGCCTTCGGGGCGACCATTCACCTTGTGTCCGTCATTCCGGTGCTGGACGCAGAGACGATGTTCGCGGCAGGGGTGTCCATTGACTGGACCGCCCAAGTCGAGAGTGCCCGGGACTACATGGGCGGTATCCGGAAGCGCGTCATGGGCGAGGGCGTAGAGGCCGAATGGGACGTCTGTCAGGGCGATGTGGCTGAGGAGATCCTGCGCTACTGCGACCAGCAGGACTGTGACCTGATCGTCATGTCAACCCATGGCCGGTCGGGTCTGGGACGCTGGGTCTACGGCAGCATCGCCGACCGAGTACTACGTCACGCGAAGGTTCCGGTGTTGTTGGTGCGCGCCACGGAACGCGAGTGATCCGGCACCCGTGGTAACCTCCAGGCACTACGCTGAGATCGAGGCTCGTCGATGAAGAGCGAAGGCAAGCACCGCGCACGGAAGTCCGGCGACACAGGCAGGGGCCTCAGCAGCTATGAGGTCACCGAGGTGCTGCGGGCCTACAATGTCGGCAAGCTCCAGTTCACACGGCCCGGTGCAGGCACGGCCAGTCCGGCCGTCATCGTGGTCACCAACCGTGGCACCTTCTTCCTCAAGCGGCGCAATCCCCGGTACTGCTCGCGGGGGCAGCTCAACTACGACCACTCGGTGGTCCGGCATCTGGCCAAGTCCGGCCTGCCGGTGGTCACGCCGGTCCGCACCCTGGACGGCAGTCGCTGGCTGGAGCGCGAGGAGAGCATCTACGAGCTCTACCCCTTCATCGTGGGCAAGGCTGCGCAGTTGGGGAACGTCGACCAGGTGAAAGCGGCCGGCGGACTCCTGGGCCGGTTCCATCGCGCCACCGAGGACTTCGCACCCAAGGGCGAAAAGCCCCAGGTGCGCATGCACGACCCGCGAGCGACCCTGGCCGGTCTGCGAGAGGCGGGCCAGGAGCTGCAGACCCGGCAGCGCAGGGCCGAGGACCCGCCCGAACGCCTGGACAGTTGGGCCTCTCAGTTGGCGGAGTTGGAGGACACGGCGCACGACATCCTCCAGCGGCTCCCGGATGCCGCCTACTGGGGCCTTCCGCAGTGTGTCATCCACGGCGACTACCACCCGGCGAACCTCAAGTACCAGGGCAACGAGATCGTGGGCCTGTTCGACTTCGACTGGGTGGGGAAACAGCCGCGGATGGTGGACGTTGCAGACGGGCTCATCTTCGGATGCGGAGTCCGGAAGGCACCCATGGACGCCGGCGACATTCGGGCACTGACACAGACCTTCCGGTTCGATCGGGCGCTTCTTGGGTCCTTCGGGCAGGGGTATGGGGCCGAGATAGAGCCGACTGCCGAAGAGTTGCGCGCTCTGCCGGATCTGCTCCGGGCGCGCTGGCTCTTCTGCCGGGTCGACGCGATGCAGCGCAAGGTGGCACAGAGGGAGCGGCTGTCCTACCTGCTGGAGGACGCCGGTGAGCCGCTCGCGCAGATCAGCCAACTCGAGGAAGGGCTACAAGCAGGTGAGTGGCTGCGGGGTTAGTCAGAGATCAGCTGTGGCGCAAAGGGCTCCAGGTAGTCGCGCCACTCCTGGTGCCGCAGGGCGTCGGTGAAGGTGGCATAGCTCAGATAGGGGATGAAGCGCGGTCGCCGTGGGGGCCGCGCCAGTGTCATCTGGGCATCCTCAAGCGTCTTGTTCCCCTTCTTGTTGTTGCACTCAACGCAGCAGGCGACGAGGTTCTCCCAGGTGTGCCCGCCGCTGCGCTCCTTCGGGATGACGTGGTCCAGCGTGAGGTTCTTGGCCTTCTTGCCACAGTACTGGCAGGTATAGCCGTCGCGGGCCATGATGCTCGAACGCGAGATCCTCACCTCAGGCAAAGGACGCCGAACGTGGTAGTTGAGCCGGACCACCGAGGGCATGCGAAGGCTCTTCGTGCAGGAGCGCAGGACCTTGCCATCCGGCTGGACAGTACTGGCCTTTCCCAGGTAGATGAGGGTGACGGCCCGCTGCCAGCTAGTGACATTGAGCGGTTCGTAGTTCTGGTTGAGGACAAGCACGCGTCCGTTCGTAGCCATGGTTGATGTCTCTGATGCCCGCGATCGGGTGGACCAGGGTGGGTTCGCAAGAGTTGACAGGCGACGTCTGCGCATGGGTGGCCGCCTATCTGGTGCACATAAACGAAACGCCCCGCCGGGAAGGACTCCTTCGGCGGGGCGTTGTGTTACGCATGCAGGTATGGATGTATCGCCAGTGGACACGGAAAGCCTAAGGCAGCGTGTCTGCCTCGTCGCAGGAGCTTAGTCGTCACTGCCGACCAGCGTCCACAAGACATCGGATACACCCTTTGGCCAGTGTCAAGTTACATGCAGAGTGTAACAAAGGGCCTGCGAGCAAGTCAAGTCAGGGCTCAACGGGCCCCCTTGAAGCGGCTGAAAAAGCCGTCGACTACTCAAACCAACTGCTGGTGGTGCTGGGTTCGATGCCGGGGCCATCGTCCTCGTAGGCCAGAGGGAACTCGACGGTCGCGCCGCCCTCTCGGCTGGACTTGTAGATGGCCTTGATGACCTCGACGGCCCTGCGGGCCTCGGAGCCCGGGATCTCGACTTCGCGGTCCTCACGGATGGCCTGGACGAGGTCGGCAACATGCTGGGTGTGGCCGGTGGCGGTGAGGCCGGCAGTCGGGTCGGCTGCAGTCCCCTTGCCGCCTTCGCCCTGGACCTCGGCGCCCTCTTCGCCCTTGACGTCCCAGACAGCGATCTTGTCGCCCTTGAGCTTGATGGTGCCGTTGTCGCCGCTGATCTCGATGTCGCAGCCGTAGCCCGGGGTGACGGAGGTGGTGCCCTCGATCACGCCGACGGCGCCATTGACGAACTCAACGATGGCGACGGCTGTGTCTTCAACTTCGATGTTGCGGACGAGGCGCCGGCAGTAGGCGCTGAGGCGCTTGACGTCACCCATGAGGTAGAGGAGCAGGTCGATACCGTGGACGCCCTGATTCATGAGTGCGCCGCCGCCGTCGAGACCCCAGGTGGCGCGCCAGTCGCCACTGGCATAGTACTGGTGGCTGCGGAAGTACTTCTGGTAGCAGTCACCAAGGACGAGCTTGCCGAGCTTGCCGCTGCGCACGGCCTCGCGGACCTTCTTGGACTGCGCGTAGGTGCGGCGCTGGAAGACGCCGGAGAGCTTGCGGTTGCAGGCCCTGGAGGTCTCGACCATGGCATCGATCTTGGCCAGGGTGATGTCCATGGGCTTCTCGCACAGGACGTGCTTGCCGGCTTCCATGGCCATGATCGCGACGTCGCCGTGGAGACCGCTGGGGACACAGACGCAGACGGCTTCGACGTTGTCCTGGTTGAGCATGTCTTCCACGTTGCGGTAGGCCTTGACGCCGGTGCCGCTATCGTCGGCGAACTTCTTGGCCTTGTCGAGGACGATGTCGCAGCAGGCTACGAGCTTGGCACCCGGTGCACCCTTGATTGCGTCACGGTGCGTCGGCGCGATCACGCCGCAGCCGATGATCCCGAATCCGATGTCACTGCTCTTGGTCGACGTCTTCTTGGTGGTGGGCATACACTGCCTCTCCCTTCGAACGGTGTAGAAGGATTGCGACGAGCGTCTCATACGGTGTGTCGTTCGCGTCGGATAGTCATGTGATAGCGCGCGGCGACGGGCCTGGGTCAGCACCCGCGGAGCCGCCCAGGGGACACAGGTCTATTCTCCGGCGCTGAGCCCCTCGACGATCTGGGTCATGCACAGGATGCCCTCAGCGGTTCCGTCCACCACGTCGGAGGTCAGGTCCTCGCCCATGGACATCTTGAGCCAGCTCCCATTGGCCAACTGGTTTGCCAGCAGGCCGTCAGCGACGGAGATGGCAATGCGCCGGTAGTTCTGGTTGCCGGTGGCTGCGTAGAGCAGGGCGGCGGCCCAGCCGAGAAACCCGCTCTTGTCACTGGTGTAACGGTCGGCGCCGCAGGAGTCGGTGAAGTTCACGAGCTTCTGTGCGGTCTCAAGGTATTCCTTTGCGCCGGTGGCTTCGTGCAGCTTGGCCAGGAAGCCCGCTGCGAGCCCGGGAACGTGATACCACTGGTCACGCTTGCCGACGACCAGCATGGACTGCTCTGCGTTCTCCTCCGAGAACTCCGTCACGAGCGTGCTGCCCTTGACGGTGCGGTAGAACAGGCGCGCCGAGGAGGAAGGCTGTGCATCCCAGATCTTGGCGATGTACTGCCCGGCGAGCACGGCCTCCTCGACCCTACCGCAGTACAGCAGCGCGAGGCCGCAGACGGCAGTGGACAGCACGTCCTGCTCACTGTCAAGGGTTGCGGCCGGCCCGGCAGTGAAGAACCCACCGGTGGGGTGCTGGAAGCTGCCGACGAAGTCCATGGCCCGCAGCGAGACGGCGAACTCCCCGAGGCGCTGAGCGCCGGCAATCAGCCAGGCATTGGCGAGCAACTGGTAGGTCTTGTGGAGCGGCGAGCGTGGAAAGTGGCCGGTGAAATCGCCCTCTTCATCGAGGACGTTCTCGGAGATGTACATGCAGAGCCGGCCGGCACGCTCCGCCTGCCCCATGATGGCCAGTGCGTAGGGCACCTTATGGTAGGTTGCGACTCCGTGGTCGACAGGGTTGAAGGAGCCGTCTTCGTTCTGCTGCGAGAGAAGGAACTTCACGCCCTGGATGGTTGACTGCCGGTACGCTCGGATATCCATGTGCCAACTCTACCTTTCAAACCGTAGAGGCCTGGAGGGCTGACTAGTCATTCCCGGAGGGTTCCCAGGCCCGGCCGTAGTGTTTCCTCTGATAGGCGCGGATGGCCCTGAGGTTGGCGGCCTCGACCTCAGAGGCTGAGCGGGAATGCAGCGCGCCCTTGTAGTACCAATCCTGCTCGTCGAAGTGCTGCTGCCACGCAGGGTTGCTGAAGGAGCGACCCTGGCGAGCCTCGATCTCGGCGGCCATCTGTGATAACTGTCGGTTCGAGTAGTGCGAGAGCGTGCCGGAAGAGACCTTCACCTCCGAGGCCCAGGGGTACCTGCCCTCGTTTCCCCACTCCTGGTCCTTCACGCGGCGCCAGGTGGGGTCACTGTTGTCGGGCCGGGGACGCCTGGTCTCACTGCGGCTGGACGCCCTGGTAGTGGAGCCTTCGGATCGTCTCGAGGCGGAAGCGGAGGTCCTGGCGGAAGACGTCCGGGCCTCCTTCGTCTCGCCGGGCTTGGCCTGGGACTCGCCTTGAGCAGGGGCCGGACCCGACGCTGCCGGCGCAGCGTTCGAGCTGGGCTCCGGGAAGGCGCTCAGGTCAACGGCATTCGCGGCCTCGGGAACTGTCGTCGGTGGTGCGGCAGCCACGGCGGAGTTCTCGGGAGCCAGGTTCTCCATCGGCGGCGCTGTCTCGGACGGGGAGGCCTCAGACGGGCTTGGCTGCGGGTTGTCGGCCACCGGATAGCCGGGTGGTGGCTTGACGCAACCTGTGAGGGAGAGCAGAACGGCCGCGAGCACCAGGAGCACAGGATAGAGTGGTTTCATGGGCTTTCCTCCCCCGGACTGAGCTGTGCAGGCGCAAACAGCCGCACGGGCCGCTAGTCGCAGCCCGTGAGACAATCGCCATACAACGCTATTCTAACCTTCTCGGTTCGTCCCTGCAAGATACACTCGACCTGGCGCTTACCCACTTTTGTAGATAGAAAAGGAAGTGACCGAGGCTCGATGTGGAAATGGGATTGCGCTGACAAACCCGTCCACAGGAGACCTCGGTCATGGCTCAGTTCGCCTTTCGAGACGTC
>JBDKVB010000095.1 GCA_039679385.1 Armatimonadia bacterium
CTGTGGTGTGATGAGAAGCACTGTGACCTGCACTCCAGCCTGCGCGCCGAGGCACGGGCGGTCAAGGAAGTGCTTGAGCACCTGGAGGAGTTGGGGGTGACTGGTGGGGCGATCCTGGTGAACGACCGTGTGCAGGCCTTCACCCTTGGCGAACCCCTGAACGAGCACACCGTCGTTTGCCATATCGAGAAGGCCAGCCCGGATCTGCATGGGGCCTTCCAGGTGATCAACCGCGAGTTCCTCGCCCGGGAATGGTCTCAGTGGCGATGCGTGAACCGCGAGCAGGATGTGGGCGAGCCAGGCCTGCGCAAGGCCAAGGAGAGCTATCTCCCGGCCAGGATGGTGGAGAAGTACGTCGTGACGCAGCGGTCCTAGCTCCGGCAGGTTCCCCTTGCGTGTCCTGCCTCTAGTACAAAGTCGCATTGCGGCCTGAGCCCAGGGGTGCGTGGTTCGAAGGCTGCAGTCGGCTCGGATTCCGGAAGACGTAGACTGCGGTCGGCGTCGACAGGGCGAAGTCCACGACGCCATCGCCGGTGAAGTCCCCGGTGCGGACCAGCTTCATGCCCTTGTCCTCGACCTTGAGCCTTACCAGGGGCTTTCCGAAGCCGTCGGAGATGACGCAGGGATCGGGCAACAGCAACTCCGCCAGGCCGTCGCCGTTCCAGTCGAGCATCGCGTGGAACCGCGCATAGGGCATCACCCAAGTGCCCAGCCGTGCCCCTTCTGCATCGTACAAGTGCACCGGGCCTCGTCCTGCGGGATGATGCCCGTCATCGACAGCGATCTGCAGGCCAGGGACGTCCGAGCGCATCTTGCCGAGGTCGAGGGACTCGAAGTGGAGCCCCGTCTGCTCCCAGATCGTCTTCCCGAGCCCGTCGGTCATCACCATGCTCGAGCTGCCGCAGGTGGTCATCACCAGACGCCAGTCTTCGGGCCGCTCGCCGCGAGACATCACGCGGCAGCAATCCAGGTGGCCCTTGCGGAGGTCAACCTGCTTCGAGGAGAGCGTCCACCGAACCGCACCGTCCGGGCCGAGGAGCGCATAGCCCGCCATGACCTCGTCGCAGCCGTCGCCGTCAAGGTCCAGCGGGTAGGGCTGATGAGCCGTGCGGTAACCGCCGGGGTGCTTGACGGTCCACAGCAGGTTCCAGTTGCGGTCATAGGCCCAGATCTGGTCGTAGCGGTCCTTGACGAGGACGTCCGTCGCTGCCGGGCCACCGGAGAAGTTCGCGAAGACCAGGCAATCGGTCGCCTGTGGGGGCAAGGGGTAACGCGCCTTCACAGAACCCCTGGCGCCGTCGAGGGCAATCAACTCGCCATCGCCGCAGACCACGATCTCCGGCCGCCCATCACGATCCCAGTCGTAGACCTGGCAGGCGACGTCATGGTGCAGGGCAGATCGCCCCAGGTCGCGGCCTCCCCAGCGCCACAGCAGCGAGCCATCCAGACGGTGGACTACCACGGCGCTGGTGTAGTGCACGTCGCCCACGTTGACGTTGCGGGCGCTGATGACCTCGACCTCACCATCCGCGTTCACGTCTTCCAGAACCACCCACTGGCCGGAGTAGTCAGGGTCCAGTGGCACAACCTTCCAGGGCGCGACTTCGGGCAGTTCGGCCGGGAGCGGCTGTGTCAGGTCACAGAGGAAGCCGGCGGACGCGCAGGTCGACAGACCAAGGAGTGCGGCAAGGACCGTCAGCAGGACCCCAGTGGCGGCGGTAACCATCGCGGAGGACCTCCAGGAGCTATCGGTAGCGCACAGAGGGTGGTTCCTCTTGGGCGCCCAAGTGTCCTTGTGCCCTGACGTGTTCCGCCGGCGACGACCGCCCTGGAGTCAGGGGTCCCCCTGTCAGAAGGACGGCTACAACCGGCGAGGCTGTGATCTGGTCCTTAAGTTAACGTAATCAAGATTTTGGGGCGTACCCCTTCCTCGACGCCCTGGTGCTCCGGGGGACGTAAGAGAAAGGCGACGAAGACCACGGCTGAAGGCTTCGAGAGAAGTGCCCAGGTGTCCGTGCTCAGCGCCCGCCAAGGCTTGCCAAGGCTGGAGGTGACCTGATATACTGCCCTCGGAGCATGGATCAGGCGTTTGTGTGCCCCGCTGTCGGGCAGACGGCCTTCCCGAAGCCACTCCAGGCAAGGTGGGAGACGCCACGGTCAGGACAGGATTCACACCCCGCACGTCACTCCAACCGGCCCTGCTTGTGTGCTATGCCCTTATGTGGGTGATGGCCGCTGCCTACGGGCAAGAGACCCCGGCTCCGGTCACCCCGGCGCCGCCAACACCTCTTGAGGCCGCCGATCAGGCTGCCCGTGCCTTCGACTACGCGACGGCGCTGAAGTCACTCGAGCAGGCAGCCAGTTCTGCCTCCGCGGAGGACGCGGCACGCCTCAAGCAGCGCCAGGCTCTCTACGAGCAGTACCTGGGTCTCACAACACTGGTCGACCTCGCACGTGACAACCCGGACCGTCTGGTCGGTGTGGCGACGACTCGTGGCGGCAGGAAGCTGGCCGGACTGGTGCAGATGGCTGAGCTGGGCATCAAGCCGGAGGCACGCATCGGTAACCGGGTCATCGACGACGGGGCCTTCGCTCTCGCGGTCTCTGCCGAGAGCACAGTGACGGTCAAGGCGCGCGAGATTGCTCAGTTTGCTGTGACCTGGGCAGCCCCGACCCCCGAGGGCTGGCCCAACTACTGGTCCATCGCCAAGATCCATGCGGTGCTGCAGACCGGTGAGGTCGTCGAGGGCAAGCCGACCTGGTTTCTCCCCCTCAGCACCCTCACCGTTCGCGAGACGCCAGATGCCGAAGACACCACCATCGCGGTCTACCCGGCAATGGGCAAGCCCATCAGCGCGGACGACCTCCTCAGTGAGGTCATCCTCGTGGGCGCCCCGCCCATGCCCTGAGAGAGAGGCTACCCCCATGGACGACAACATCTTCCCTTTCCCTGGTGACGGAGACCTTGAGGACCTGTCCGACCTTGATCTGGATATGGCCGCCTTCGGATTCTCGCTGACGGTGGCCGAAGGCAAGCGTCTCATCGCCAAGGGCGTGGTTGCGGATAGCGCGGTGCAGGAGTCGATGGAAGAGGGCATGGTGGCGGTCTGCAAGGGCTCCACCAACGCCTATGTGCTCGAGGAGCTGCTGGGAGGGGACATCGACAAGGGCAAGTACGTTCTGGGCAAGGTCCTTCCCGTCGGCGATGAACGCGCGCCGCAGGCCTTCAAGGGCAGTATCCCGGAAGTCATCTTCCGGCAGGGCGAGGTCGTTGAGGGAATGACGGTTGCTCAGGCGGTAACGGAGATGTCCGTCGGCGATGTGGTGCTCAAGGGCGCCAACATCATCGACTATGCAACCCGTACTGCCGGCGTACTCATCGGCCATCCGGCGGGAGGCACGCTGGGCTCGATCCTCGGCTCAGTCTACGGGAAGGGGCTCTCGCTCATCATCCCGGTGGGCCTGGAGAAGCAGACGGCCACCCCGGCGGTCTTGAGCAAGATGGCCCCTCCGACCGATGCCTGCGCCGGTTACGGTATCCCTCGCCTGTGGCCGATTCAGGGCACTCTGTTCACGGAGCTCGAGGCACTGAACACCCTCGCGGGAGTCCAGGTGCTCCAGACCGGCGCCGGTGGTCTGTGTGGCGCCGAGGGGGCAGTCTGTCTGATTGCCTTCGGCTTCGAGGAAGAGGTCGAGGCCGCCAAGGAAGTCATCAGCCAGGTGCAGGGCGAACCCTCCTTCTGGGACGCAGTCATGGGCAAGTAGGAGGCGCCGGTTGCGGTCGACGCCGGGGAGGAGACTGGGGTGAGCTGGAATGCATGAAGCGCGGTACTATGAGGTCGAAGAGGGCCGGGCCCAGTGCCTGCTGTGTCCCTTCCATTGCCGCATCGCAGAGGGACAGACCGGCCGCTGCAGAGTCCGCGAGTTCCGGGACGGCAAGCTGTGGAGCCGCAACTGGGGGCAGGTGACCTCTGTGGCCCTGGACCCGGTGGAGAAGAAGCCGCTGTACCACTTCCACCCGGGAGCGCCGATTCTGTCGCTGGGCACCTACGGGTGCAATCTCAAGTGCGACTTCTGCCAGAACTGGGCGATCTCGCAGGAGACGCCGTCGACCCAAAGCCTGGAGCCGATCCACGCCGTCAAACTGGCGGAGAAGCACCAGGTGGACGGGAACATCGGCATCGCCTACACCTACAACGAGCCCTTCATCTGGTATGAGTTCGTTCTGGAGACTGCGAAGCTAATCCACGACCGGGGCATGGTCAACGTCCTGGTGACGAACGGCATAGTGGAGGAGGAGCCCCTGCAGGAGCTTCTCCCCTACATCGACGCGATGAACGTTGACATCAAGAGTATCCGCTCCGACTTCTATCGGCGGCTCTGCGGTGGTGACGGTCACGCGGCCCGGCGTACGGTAGAGATGGCCTTCGGGCGTTGCGCCGTCGAGATCACGAACCTGGTGATCACCGGCGAGAACGATTCTGACGCGGACCTCGCCGACCTGTTTGACTGGGCCGCGTCGGTGTCGCGCAGGCTGCCGGTACACCTGTCGCGCTACCATCCGGCCTACAAGATGCAGGCGCCGACGACGCCCGTCGAGACCTTGCGCAGAGCCTACGAGCTCGCCCGTGAGCGTCTGGACTTCGTGTACGTGGGCAACCTGCATCTGAACGGGACGACCGACACGATCTGCCCGCGGTGCGGAGCAGTGGCAGTCGAACGCGAGGGCTTCTCAGCGTGGCCGAAGACCCGCGATGGCCGCTGCGCCTCCTGCGGAGAGGAGCTTGGTATTGTTGTCTAGCAAGTCAGGGCGAGGCCTTGGCCGACGCGCAACCAGCTGGCTGCGACGGGGCCTCCAGGTGGCAAGCATCCTATGGCGTCACGGTTTCGGGCCCCAGTTGCGCATTCTGGGGCTTTCCCGATTCCTGCCCAGTACCCCTGAGCGTGAGCCGGACCCCACCACCGCAGGACTGGAGTTGCCGGTGCGTGTGCGGCTTGCCTGCGAAGAGATCGGCCCCGTGACGATCAAACTGGCGCAGGCCCTCGCTTCCCGCCCCGACCTGATCCCGATGGACTATGTCCGGGAGTTCCGGCGGCTGCAGGACCAGGTGCAGCCTTTCCCCTTTGAGGCCGCGTCCGACGTGATCCAGAGCGAGTTGCACGCGCCGATAGACCGCCTGTATGAGGCCTTCGAGGAGGTGCCTACCGCCTCCGCGTCCATCGGTCAGGTTCACTTCGCCTCGCTGCCAGACGGCCAGAAGCTGGCAGTGAAGGTGCAGCGCCCGGGCCTTGAGGAGGTCGTCGAGACCGACCTGCAGATCCTGCAGTTCGCCGCCCGCGAGGCCGAGGTTCACGTGGGACTGCTGCACGACCTGCGCATCAGCGAATGGGCCTCGGAGTTCGGGCGGTCTCTGCGGGCCGAACTGGACTACACCAACGAGGGGCAGAACACTGACCGCCTTCGTCAGGTGCTCGCTGAGGACCCCAAGGTGGTGGTCCCGCGTGTCTACTGGGACCTCAGCAGCCGCCGCGTCCTCACGCTGGAGCGCATCGAGGGTGTCCACATTGACGACGTCGAGGGGCTGCGCGGCATCGGCGTCAGCCGGTCAATGATTGCTGTACATATGGCCGAATCTATCCTCCGGCAGATCTACGTGAACGGTTTCTTCCACGCGGATCCGCACCCCGGCAATGTGCTCGTGCAGAGCGGCGGCCGGATCGCCTTCCTGGACTGCGGCAATGCGGCGAGCATCGGTCGGGACATCCGCGCAAGCATGGTCCACCTGCTGATGGGGGCGCTGGACGGCGACGCCACCGAGGTCTGCGACCACATCATTGACATGGGCGCAGTGAGCGAGGATACTGACCTGCAGCAACTGCGCCTTGACATCCAGCGTATGATGGCACAATACAGTGCTGTCAGCACCGCCGAGTTCCGGATGGGCGAGGTACTTGAAGACCTGATGGCCGTGATCTTCCGGCACCGAGTGCGGATGCCCTCCGTCTTCTCCTCAGTCTTGCGGGCGCTGATCATCACTGAGGGAACCTGTCGAAGCCTCGATGCCGGGTTCGACTTCCGGGTTCCCGCCCGTCAGATCATCAGCGAAGTGATGAAGACCTGGGTCCAGCCCGCGAACATTATGCGGGAGCTGTGGCGGGCCGTCAGGGACCTTCACCGATATGGGCTGATGCTCCCCCGCCAAGCGAGCGAAGTGCTGTCACGCGTACAGGCCGGAGCGCTGAAGATCCGCTTCGACATCGAGAACTCCGACGAGACCCTGCATCGTCTCGACGTGATGTGCAATCGTGTGGCCTTTGCACTGGTCGTCGCGGCGATCATCGTTGGATCTTCGGTCATTCTGGCCAGCGAGACCGCTGTGGCAACCCTGACGCAGCCGGGAGCGCTTGCCTACGGGCTGGTGGGTGCCCTGATGGGGCTATACCTGCTGTACTCGATTCTGAGGTCAGGCCGACTGTGACAGAAGCAAAGCGTAACCTTGGAAGCACGCTGATACTGGCCTCTTCATCTCCGCGCCGGGATCAGCTTCTGAGCGAAGCCGGTGTCCGCTTCGAGGTATTGGTGCCGAGCGGCCCCGAGGCCGAACGGAAGTGCGGCGAAGACTGCGCAACCTTCGCTCGTCGTGCCGCTGAGGAGAAGGCACGGCAGGTGGCGCTGGTCTCACCGGGGCGTCTTGTTCTGGGCGCCGACACCATCGTCGTACTGGACGACGAAGTGCTGGGCAAGCCGAGGGGGCCTGAAGATGCTCTCCGGATGCTTCGCCGTCTGGCTGGACGTGCGCATCAGGTGATCACCGGTGTGGCCTTTGCGCGGGCCGGGTCTGGTGGCGAGGTTGACCTGGTGGGTGCGGCAATCTGTTCCGAGGTGGTGTTCCGTCACCTATCGGACCAGGAGATCGAGGGTTACGTCGCAACCGGCGAACCCCTCGACAAGGCGGGGGCCTACGGGATACAGGGACTCGGGGGAGCACTTGTCGAAAGCTATACTGGATCGCATACCAACATCGTTGGCCTTCCGATGGAGTACGTGCTGGAAACGCTGGGACGGGACCTCCCCGACCACAGGACAGCGCAGGACGCTACTCTCGCCGGGCGCCGTCAGAACTGACAGCCGGGCCAACTACATCGGGCGAAGCACGAAAGGGACCGGGCCTTACGCCGCTCCCTACACGAAGCAAGCATCGCAGATCTCATCGCACCAAGGGAAGCGAGCCTCGTCCCGTGATACAAGAGAACCCTGCCGTGTCACGATTGCGTACACAGTCCTACGGTGAGCGGGCCAAGATCCTCGAGCGGGCGGTGACGCCCGACCGCTATCATCGTACCCTGGACCGGATGAGCAAGCTGGCCGTGCACTGGATGTCGCATTTCTCCCGGGATATGGGGATCGACCTGGGGACTGCGAACACCCTGGTGCACGTCAAGGGTCGCGGAATCCTCCTGCGTGAGCCCTCGGTAGTGGCCATCGATACGGACACGGGCGAGGTGCTCGCCGTTGGCGAGGACGCCAAGCGGATGGTTGGGCGGACGCCTGCCCGGATCACCGCGATTCGGCCCCTCAAGAACGGCGTCATCGCCGACTTCGACGCCACCGAGGCGATGCTGAAGCACTTCATCCGTAAGTGCCAGCCGCGGCGCTGGCTTGTGCATCCACGCATGGTGATCGGCGTCCCCTCGGGGATCACCGAGGTCGAACGGCGTGCCGTCGAGGACGCCGCTCGCCAGGCCGGTGCGTGGGAGACCGAGATCATCGACGAACCCATGGCCGCTGCGATCGGCGCGGGACTGCCCGTAGCCGACGCTGTGGGGAACATGATCGTCGACATCGGTGGCGGCACTACGGAGATCGCCGTCATCTCCCTCGGGGGCATCTGTGCCCAGCGGTCGATGCGGATCGCCGGTGAGGAGATCGACGAGGCCATCTCGAACTTCATCCGGCGCGAGTTCAACCTCTACATCGGAGAGAGTACCTCGGAGCAGATCAAGCTGCGCATCGGTTCGGCCTTCCCTCAGCCCGAAGAGGAGACCATGGAAGTGCGCGGCAAGGACCTCCTCTCCGGCCTGCCCAAGAGCGTGATCATCAGTTCCCTCGAGGTCCGCGAGGCCATTTCGGAGACGGCCGCCGCCATCGTCGAACTCGTGAAGGAAACCTTAGATTCCACGCCTCCGGAACTTGCGGCGGACGTCATGAACCGCGGAATCGTCCTCGCGGGAGGCGGCGGCCTGCTGCGCGGTCTGGACCAGTTGATCAGCGCGGAGACGGACATCCCGGTGTACGTGGCCGAAGATCCCTTGACCTGCGTGGTCATGGGGACGGCAAAGTACCTTGAGGAGCTTGACGGGGTCGTGATGACGCGGTAGTGTGTGTCCTGGACGCGTTCCTTGCCACAGTCCCTGGCGCAGCGGGCTCTGCCGAAGTGGGTACCTCCGCAGGAGGTTCCGCTGCCATACCATCTATGCTTCCCAACCTGTGAATCGCACTCTACATGGCACCCCTTCACTCCTCATCCGGTTCCACGGACGCGCGCCGTTACCTCACTCTGGCGGCGCTGGCCTTGGTGCTGACGATCTGGCAGCACGGTGCATGGCGTGCCTCCTCCCTCAGCCTTCCTGAGTACCTGGCGTACACCGCGGTGACACCTCTCGAGTCGGCGATCACGGCGGTCTGCACGCGTATCCATGACACGAGTGTCGCGGCACTGACGGCGCCCGCTCTCGTGGCCGAGAACCGCCGGCTGAAGCAAGAGCGCGACGAACTCGAGGCCGAGCGCATCGCGACCGTTGATGTGCGCCTGCAGCTGAAGGCGATGCAGGAGAAACTTGGCTTCACCCCTGACCAGCCCCTCAGCCGGATTCCGGCTCAGGTGATTGGTCGCTCTTCCGGCGGAAGCAGTCGCTGGGTCAAGATCCGCACCGGCGGCGGCAAGACGCTGGAGGTCGGCAACGTGGTGCGGGAGGCACGGGGGCTCGTGGGTCGTGTGGTCGAGGCTCAAGGTGACACCGGCCGAGTCGTCCTGCTCGTTGACCCGCAACATGCCGTGAGGAGTCGTGTCCAACGGACCAATGACGAGGGCATGGTGCATGCCTCTCCGGTACTGGAGGCCGGACCGGACCGGCTGCAACTGGAGAAGGTGCGCAGTGGGGCTCAGGTTGCCGTTGGTGACGTGGTCGTCACCTCCAGCCTGGGCGAGACCTATCCCGGAGACATCCCCATCGGTGTCGTCGAGTCCGTGCGCCGCTCGCCGGCCAGCATGAGCAGTGTCGTCGCCTACATCAAGCCCTTCGTTGATTTCGAGCGTCTTGACTACGTGTATGTCCTCAGAGCCGGCGAGAAGTAGCCGCCGGGACCAGGGCTTTCGAGTAACCGACTATGCAGCCCTATGTGATCGGAATCCTCTTGATCTGGGTGTCAACCGCCTTGCAGGCGGCCTGGCCGGTGTGGCTGCGCATTGGTGGTCAGGCGCCGAATGTGCTGGTGGCTGTGGTCGCCTGCATCGGGCTGGTACGCGGAGCCTATGATGGGTGCCTGGCCGGGCTGGTGGCCGCTCTCCTTCTGGGAGGCACGTGCCATCTGCCCTACGGCGGCCTGTTCGTCGGCTTCATGCTGGTGGGTGCAGGGGCGGGGACGCTTCGGGGCTCGCTGTTCGCCGAGCGAACCCTCATCGCTGTGCTGATTGCCACTTGCGGGGCCCTTGTCTTCGGGCTTGTGCGGATGGTGTTTGCGCCTCCCCTGGAGTTCGTCCCTGCAGTCGGGGGCATCTTCGCTTCTGCGCTACTCACCGCCATCCTTGCTCCGGTCGTCTTCTGGCTGACCTGTCTCACACGTCGCCGCGAGACGATCATCCTGTAGCGTCCAGGCCTTCACACGTCTGCGTTCTGGTTTCCCCGGCTTCCGTCGAGACCTCCCGCGGTCCCTTCTCCCGGTGACCTTGCGGGGCTCGCCGTGACAGCCGACCGACCGTCTCCGCTTCGTCAGGAAGTGACTTCATGAAGATTATCGGCATGATCCCGGCTCGGTATGGCTCCACACGTCTGGAAGGCAAGGCCCTTGCAGACATCGCCGGCAAGCCCATGATCCAGCATGTCTATGAACGGGCCGCGCGCGCGGCTCAGTTGGACGATGTGATCATCGCCACGGATGACGAGCGGATCGCCGACGCCGTCGCGGCTTTTGGCGGACGCTGCGAGATGACCGCTTCCACTCACCAGTCGGGCACTGATCGCCTGGCGGAGGTGGCCCGCCGCATCGACTGTGACCTCATCGTCAACATCCAGGGCGATGAGCCCATGATCGAGCCTTCCGCGATTGATGCCGCTGTTGCACCCTTCCTGTCGAACCCGGAGGAACGCTTCGGGACGCTCGCCAGGCGCATCACGAGCCTTGAGGACCACCTGGCGCCCTCCGTGGTCAAGGTCGTCACCGACCGCAAGGGGTATGCGCTCTACTTCTCCCGGGCGCCTATTCCCTACTTCCGCGTCGACGGCGACGAGGCCTGGCCGGAGGATCGCCCTCGTATTCATCCGACAACGGGGGTGCAGCCCCTGCATCACATCGGCCTGTATGTTTACGCGCGGGAGACCTTGCTCTGGTACTCGGCACTGGCGCCGACGCCTCTGGAACAGACCGAGAAGCTCGAGCAGTTGCGTGCCCTGGAGAACGGCTGCCGCATCCGGGTGGTCCAGGTCGACTATGCGCCCATCGGCGTCGACACGCCCGAGGATCTTGAGCGCGTGCGGAAGGCTCTGGGCGGATAGCCGACGACGGGCACATTTCCAGCGCGACCATAACTCACCGATGGTGGGCTCAGCATGAGAACGGTACAGATCACCGATCGCGTCGCAATCGGCCCGGACAGACTGGCACTCATCGCCGGTCCCTGTCTCGTCGAGGACGAAGACACCACCTTGCGCCTTGCCCTGGAACTGGCGGAGATCTGCGCGGACCTGGACATCCCCTTCGTCTTCAAAGCCTCCTACGACAAGGCGAACCGGACCTCCATCCGGGGCACCCGTGGACCGGGCTGGGAGAAGGGCCTTGAGATTCTCGCCAGAGTGAAGGACCGGGCCGAGGTTGCGCTCGTGTCCGACGTCCATGAGACCAGCCAGGTCTCCCGCGCGGCCGAGGTGTGCGACCTCCTCCAGATCCCAGCCTTCCTGTGCCGTCAGACCGACCTTCTCGTTGCCGCAGGAGAGTCGGGGCGTGCGGTGAACGTCAAGAAGGGGCAGTTCATGGCTCCGGGCGACATCGTGCACTCCGTCGAGAAGGTGACCTCCACCGGCAACGAGCGCGTCACTATCACCGAGCGAGGCTTCTCCTTCGGCTACAACAACCTCGTGGTCGATATGCGCGCAATCCCCATCATGCGCGGGTTCGACTACCCGGTGGTCTTCGACGCCACACACAGCGTCCAGTTGCCCAGTGGCGCCGGCGGATGCTCTGGCGGTCAGCGGGAGTTCGTGGCGCCGCTGACTCGTGCCGCCGTAGCTGCCGGTGCGGACGCCCTCTTCATGGAGACGCATCCGAACCCTGACGAGGCTCCCTGTGATGGTCCGAACATGGTGCCCCTGGGCGAGCTACGCGGCCTCCTGGAGGACGCGCTGGGGATCCACGCCCTCGTCCACAGCAAACAGTAGGGCATCGGCTCAAGCAGTGGGCTCCAGGCCCCTGCTCGGCCAGTCCAGACTCGAAAACACGGAAGCGTGAGTACCTATGCCATCGACGCAGATCCTCGACCAAGCCCTACAGACGTTGGAGACCGAACAGGAGGCCATCGCACGCCTGCGGCAACGCATCGGCGAGCCCTTCGTGGCGGCCTGCGAGTTGCTGCTGGGGATGAAGGGCCGTGCAGTCGTCTCCGGGATGGGCAAGTCAGGTGCGGTCGGGCGGAAGCTCTCCAGCACCCTCGCGAGCACCGGCACACCCTCTTTCTTCATGCACCCGGCCGAAGCGATTCACGGCGACCTGGGCATGGTCACCGAGGCCGACGTGGTGATCTTCCTGTCCAACAGCGGCGAGACCGAGGAGATCCTCAATATCTTGCCGGCGGTTAGGCGCCGTGGTGCAGGTATCATCTCGCTTTGTGGAGCGGCCGAGTCCAGTCTTGCGCAGCACTCGGACGTTACCCTTGACGCCTCCGTCGAGTGCGAAGCCTGTCCCCTGGGGCTTGCACCGACGGCGAGCTGCATTGCCCAGATGGCCCTTGGCGACGCTCTTGCGATGTCCCTGATGCGGGCCCGCGGCTTCACTACCGAGGACTACGCCCAAAGTCATCCGGGCGGAACCCTTGGGCGCAAGGTCCTCTGGCGCGTGGCGGATGTCATGCACTCCGGTGACGACAACCCGACGGTCACGACCAGCGCAACGGTACTCGATGCTCTGCTGACCATGAGCGGTGCGCGGGTCCGGGGAGCGGTCTCGATCGTCGATGAGGCCGGTAAGCTGCGAGGCCTCTTCACCGACGGCGACTTCCGCGTACTGATGCAGCGAGAGCCCGATCGAAACGCCGTGATGTGTCGGGCCATCACTGAGGCCATGACGGCGCAGCCGACCACGACCACGCCCGAGACTCTCGCAGCCCGAGCGGCCAAGCTGATGCAGGACCGTGAGTTCGACAACCTGCCCGTGGTTGATGCAGAGGGCGTCGCCGTCGGCATGCTCGACATCCAGGACCTGCTGAAAGCGGGGATTGTGTGACGCGGGTCGTGACGGCCAACGCTTTCGATGCTCCAGGCCTGCTCTGCGCGCTATGAGGCAACCTTTGGTCCTCCTTCAGACGGCTGACTGGCACAACAACATCGGCCTGCAAGAGGCCGGACGTCTGCGCAACCTGCGGATGGAGCACCAGGCCCTGCTCCTTGACTGTGGAGACGCGATCTGGGCGCCCAACATCCTGGTGAAGCCCGGCGTGGAGCATGCCATCCTGCGCATGAACGAGGCTGGCTACCACGCCATGGCCATGGGGAACCGGGAGTTCTTCTTCCGCTCCTTCGGCATGCTGATGAAGACCTCGGAAGCGACCTTCCCCGTGCTGAGCGCAAATCTTGCCCCAGCTCCCGGCCGGTCAGCCGGGCACGTTCAGAGGTGGACGATTCTCACAAGTCCGCAGGGCTCAAAGGTCGGTCTCTTCGGCCTCACGCCGACCATGATCCGGCCGGATTCGTGGATGGAAGTCTTTGCCGACGTGCGCTTCATCAGCCATGAACGGGCAACGCGCGAGGCGCTCGCGGCCCTAAGGAGTCAGTGCGACTGGGTCGTGTGTCTTAGCCACCTCGGCTATGAGCGCGACCTGGCTCTTGCGGAGCGGTTCCAGGGCATCGACCTGATCCTGGGTGGTCACTCACATCGTCACACGGACGAGCTGGTGCAGGTGGGCGAGGTGACGATTTCCCATATCGGGCCATACGGGCGGGAGATCGCGCTGATCAGGAGCCTGGAGGGGACCCCACGGTTCCAGCGTCGGCTCCTGTCGCTGACTGGCGCGCGAAGCTCCTCGGGAGGTGCGTGATGGGATTCGTCCTGTATGGTGACGCGGGGAACACGAGCTTCCATGTGGGGCTGTGGGACGGGCAGTGGCTAAGCGACCGGCGCTTCGCTACCGAGGAGATTCTGACGGCCCCGGAAGGGTGCCTTACGAGGCTGCTGGGCGAGGCCGGTCTGGCACTGCAGGGCTGTGCAGGGGCACTGCTGAGCGTCAATGCGCCACGGAGTGAGGCAGTATCCGCGGCCGTAGAGGGAGTGCTGGGCGTTCCGGTCCGCCTTCTCGGTCGCGACGTCAAGATAGACCTTCCGGTGCAGTACGAGACCCCACAGGCTTACGGGAAGGACCGGCTCCTCGGAGTGTTTGCAGCCCGCGAGTTGGTTGGCTCTCCCTGCATAGTGGTCGATGCCGGAACCTGTATCACCTGCGACGCGCTCACGGCCGAGGGCATGGTTCTGTCCATTGGGATCGCGCCCGGTCTATCTGCCTTCCTCTCCGGAGTGCAGCGGGAGGCACCGGCCCTCGCGGAAGCTCTGATGCCGATGTCGGAGGACCGGCACTTCGTCACCCTTCTGCCGGCCGAGTCGACTGCAGCCAGTCTCTCCGTGGGCTTTCTCTGTGCCCTGGCGGGCACTACCGAAGCCCTGGTACGGGCCGCCTACAGAGCTCTTGGTGCGAGGAACGGGGTCAGTGCGGTGCTGACGGGAGGCGACGGGGACCTGGTCCGGAAGCTGTGCACGATTCCCCTGCGGTCAGAACCGCTGCTGCTCCTCGAAGGCCTGCGGAGGCTGGACATCCCCGATCGATGATGCCCAATTCCCTGTTGTGCGAGGTTCCAGAACGCTACCGGTGGTCGATCGGCGCCGTCGAGATCGACGGTCCTCTCGTGCTCGGGCCGATGGCCGGCTACACATCCTTGCCCATGCGTCTTCTGTCGCGGCGTGCGGGAGCTCACCTGGTGTGCTCCGAGATGATCTCGGCCCAGGCCCTCGCCTACCACAACGCGAAGACCTTTGAGCTCATGCTGACGCATCCGGCCGAGCATCCCGTCTCGCTGCAGCTCTTCGGGTCTGACCCTCAGGTGATGGCCGATGCGGTGCCCTTCGCGGAGGCCGCCGGAGCAGACATCATCGACGTCAACATGGGCTGCACGGTGCCCAAGATCGTGCGCAGCGACGGCGGTGCGGCGCTGATCACCGACCCGATCCGCGCTGCCGAGATCATCGCCGCCATGGTTGAGCGTGCGAAGGTCCCCGTCACGTGCAAGATCCGCGCCGGGCAGTTCAGGGGCGACAACAGCTACCTCGACCTGGCCTGCCGTCTGGAGCAGGCTGGTGCGGCTGCCCTCGCCCTGCATGCACGCACCGTTCGCCAGCGTTTCTGGGGCGAGGCCGATCACGAGCACACCCGACGCCTCGTTGAGACGCTGCACATCCCGGTGATCGCCAGCGGCGACGTGATGTCGCCGGATCGCCCCCGGCAGATCCTCGAAGATACGGGCTGCGCCGGAGTAATGATCGCTCGGGGCGCCGTCGGACGTCCCTGGGCCTTCACACAGGCCAACCAGGCTCTGCGCGGCGAGGAGCCTTCGCCGGACCCTGAGGCGCCACAGCGTTTCGGGATCGCCATGTGCCAGGCTCAGATGCTGGTGCTCCAAAGCGACGAGACGACCGCCATGCACCAGATGCGCGGCCAGCTCTCCTGGTACTCCAAGGGTCTCCCCTACAGCCACGAACTGCGGCGCCGCTTCAGCGAGGTCCGCCACCTGTCCGAGCTTCCGCCGCTCATGTCGGGCTACCTGACCTATGCCGCCGAGCAGGCTGAATTGGCGGCAGCGCAGATCGCCGCGATGCTCGCCGAGGACGAAGAGTTCGAGTAGGCCTCTGGTGCCCTCTCCCCCGCCGTTTCCCAGCCTCAGCGCGAGTACGTTCCCTCGAGCATGGTCGTGGCGAGTATCTGGCCCTTCATCGCGGCCAGGAGCTTGTCTTTGCTCGCACCGCCCCCGAGCTTCAGCGGAGCCTTGAGTGCGTAGAGGGTGAACTGGTAGCGGTGAGCCTTGCCCGCAGGTGGTGCGGGTCCGCCGTAGCCCGTCTTGCCGAAGCTGTTGGCGCCCTGCTTCATTGCGGGCGTCTTCAGCTCACGGTCGGCCGGCAGGGCCTCGGGCAGCGAGGTCGTCTCAGGCTTGATCCCGTAGGCGATCCAGTGGGTCCACGTCCCGCCCGGCGCATCGGGGTCGTCACAGATCAACGCCAACTCACGAGTCCCTGCGGGCGGCTTGCCCCAGGACAGCGGCGGCGAGACGTTCTCGCCATCCTCTGTGTACTTGGCCGGGATCTTCACACCTGAGGCGAGGGCCTCGCTCGAGAGCTTCCAGAGGCCTGGCGCAGCCTCCTTCGCGGCAGAGGCTGGAGTAGTCGTCTTGGCCCCAGGCGTCGGGGCTCCTTCGGCGGGCGTCGCTGTAGCAGCGTTGACCGTCGCCGCAGGGGCTTCCTCGGTCGGCGTCGGAGCAGCCGTGTTCACCGTCGCCGCCGGGGTCTCAAGACCAGGCGCGGTCCGACGACTGGGACAACCACAGAGCGCCACCACAAACGCCGCAAGCAGGGCAGCAAGGGCCATTTGACCTATCACACGGGCCATCCTTGGTCACCTCCGAAACCTATGATAGCACAAGACCGAACCTCTTGAGCCCGGTTCGTGCGAAGCCTGGGTCCGTCGGCCCCAAGTTGACCTCCGAGGGCGGCTGTGATACTGTGGGCTCCGTCGCGGCGTGATCACGGTCCCCCTCCTGGAGCTCCGAACTCATGTCCCGCCGCTTGGCTTCGTGGCTTGTCCTCGGGCTTTTCGCCCTCTCCTTCGCCTTCCTCACCTACGCCAATCTGTACTGGCGCGGGTGCCACGTCGACAATGACGACACGTATGAGACCCTCCTGGTAGCCCGCAGTCTGCTCCATGGTGACGGCAACGTTGCGCCTGCGCTCGACCTCGACACCCTCGACTATCTGCGTCAGCATGGCCGGTCGAGGCCGCCCTGGCCGAACATGGAGCGTCCACTCGCCCTGGTTCTCCCGGTGGCTTTCCTGGAGGCACTGGTCGGGGAGCGACTGGAAGCTGTCCAGGTGTTCTCGCTGCTTTCCTTCCTCGGTTCGCTGGTGCTCGTGTTCCTGATCGGCCGCAGCGCTGCCGGGACGGGTGCCGGGCTCCTGGGCACTGCGGCCCTCCTGGTGAACCGTGACACCTGGGGTCTGGCCTTGAGCGGTATGTCTGAGTGCTACCAGGCCTTCCTCACCTTGGCCGCAGTTGGTCTCGCACTCTGCGTGCGAAACCCCTGGGGATGGGCCGGTGCGGGAGCCGTGTCGATGGCGATGGCGACCCTCCGACCGAGCCTCTTGCCCATCGTCCTGCTGGTCGGGTGGCTGGCCTGGGCGCAGGTGGGGAACGGTTCGTCTGAGGCTACTCGCGGCCGCAGGAGGGCAGTCGGGTGGTTCCTGGCTGCTGTTCTGCTGGTCGGGCTTGGTTACCTCGTCGCGAACCGGCTGACCACGGGCTTCTGGGTCGCGGATGCACGCGGCGGCTCAGGGATGCGTGAGGGTACGCGGCTGACGTACCCTGGGCTGGATGGCTGTTACCCCGACTACCTGGCGCCGCTCGCGGTGTTGAAGGTCTGTGCAGGGGATGTGGCGAAGCGTACGATTGCCAACCTCATGGACGCTGTCGGATCCATTCATGACATGATTGGCGCGGCCTGGGTGCTCCCGGCCTTTCTGCTGGCCTTTCCGCTTCGCTCGAACCGGACGGCGTGGCGACTGGCCCTGGTCTCCGGCGGGGTGTTCGCTACCATGGTGCTGTCCTCGGCCATGACCTTCGCCCAGGCCCGGTACCTGGTTCCCTTCGGCGGGCTGATGTTCGCCGTTGCAGCAACGGCCGTTGCCCAGCTCATCGGGTTCAGTCCCGCGGGCCTGCGACGGGGAATGTGGGTCGCAGTCGCGGTAGCAGTGCTGCTGTGCTCAACAGGATGGATCGCCACCCTGTCACTGCGCAGACCGGGGCCCTATGTCCCCGGTGAGGAGATCGGCTACCTCGAAGTGGCTCCTGACAACCAGCGCGTGATCGAGCGCCTGGTTCCAGAGGGGACGGTAGTGATGTCGAACGTTGCTGCCACCGTCGCCTGGCACGCCGGGCGACCGGCGATCATGCCCTTGCCGCAGGTCAAGGATATCCCGAGCTTCGAGGAGCGTTTCGGGTTCCAGATCGAAGCCATCTACCTGACGCCGAATACAGTGGAGTCGTGGATGCCGCCTACCTGGACCCAGTGGGAGGACCTGCGGGCTGCTCGCACTCCTCCACCGGGCTATGAAGTCGCCTCAGTCTTTCCGAACGGTTCGGTGCTGTTCATGAAACGCGATCACGGGGGGAAGCTGCGTGAAGGACAGACGATAGCCGGCCCAGAGGACCGCGACCGCAACTGGTGACCCGGCTCGACGTTACGGGGGGACTGTATGCGCACCCTCATCGTGATGCCGGCGTACAACGAGGCCGCCAACCTTACCGCCACCGTCGCAGGCGTGCGGAGTGTGCTGCCGGGGGTCGATCTCGCGGTCGTCGATGACTGCTCCCGCGACAACACCGCCGAGATCGCCCACCGGTGCGGTGCAGTCGTTCTCCCTCTGCCCATCAACCTCGGATACGGTGGAGCTCTGCAGGTCGGCTTTCTCTATGCCGACCGGGAGGGCTATGACGAGGTCGTCCAGATGGACGCCGACGGGCAGCACGAGCCCACCTGCGTCGCCGATCTTCTGCAGGCCCTGCGCACCACCGACGCAGACCTCGTCCTGGGCTCGCGGTTCCTTACTCCGGGTGCCTACCGGCCGTCGCCTGCGCGTGCCCTGGGAATGGCGCTGATGCGCACCCTTCTGCGGGTGACCACGGGCCAGCGGATCACAGATCCGACCAGTGGCTTCCAGGCCCTCAATCGACGCGCGATCCGCCTCTACGCCTCCGACGTGTACCCCACGGACTACCCTGATACGGACGTGCTCATCATGATCTTGCGGGCCGGGCTCAAGGTGCGCGAGATTGCAGTGGTAATGCACCCGCGGTTGTCGGGAACCTCCATGCACAGTGGCCTGAAGCCCGTGTGGTACATGTTCAAGATGTTGCTATCGATTGCAGTCACTCTCCTGCGCAGACCGCCGGCAGCGGCGGTAGAGGGAGTGGGTCAGGATGGATAGCATCCCGACCATGACGCCACGGCAGGAGCTGATGGCGCTGTGCCTGGCAGCTGCGCTGTTCCTCTTCGTGGTGGAGCTGGTCCGGCGTCGTCGCCTGCGGGAGGAGTACTCGTGGCTGTGGCTGCTGGCCTGCACCGTGATCCTGGGGGTAGTGCTGTGGCCGGGCGGACTGAAAGCCGTGACCTGGCTCACGGGCTCGAAAACGCCGACAACGAGTGTCTTCCTACTGGGCATCCTCTTCCTGATGGTGGTCTGCATCCACCTGTGCACGAAGCTCACGCGCCAGCATGACCAGATCAAGCAAATTGCCCAGCAGGTGGCCCTGCTTCGGGTTCGCAAGCCGGAGGCCCCCCGGGAAGGACCGGAAGGTAGCCCTACAGTCGACGAGCGCCGTGACGGTGGAGGAGATACAGGAAGAAGGGGCAGCCCAGCAGGCTCGTGATGATCCCGATGGGGATCTCGCCAGGCGAGAGAAGCAGTCGGGCAGGGATGTCCGCGAGGACCAGCAGCAGCGCACCGGCCAGCGCCGACACAGGGAGCAGAATCCGGTGGTCAGGCCCAACGATCAGCCGGCAGATATGGGGGATGACTAGGCCAACGAAGCCGATGACACCACTGACTGCGACGGCCGCCGCCGCAAGAAGCGAGGAGAGCGCCAGCAACCAGCGCTTGGCTCGGTGAACGTCGAGGCCGACATGGGTAGCAGCCTCATCACCGAGAAGCAGCACGTTCAGCGGGCGCGCCAGGGCCAGCGAGATCCCCAGTCCGAGAACGAACTGCGGCACCATCGCCCACACGTGCAGCCAGGTCCGGCCCGACAGACTCCCCAGCATCCAGGAGAGCACGACCGCCTGGTGCTCGTCTCGGCTCAGCATCAGGAAGGCCGTGATCGAGGCAACCAGTGAGCCGACGGCGATCCCCGTCAGCAGCAAGGTCGCCGTCTGCACCTTCCCCCCGCGTTGTGAGAGCAGGTAGACGAGTAGGGTAACCCCCAGGGCTCCCGTGAAGGCCAGGAGAGGCACGGCGGTGAACCCCGCCAACTCCACGTTGATCCCCAGCATCATCGCCGCGACAGCACCCAGTCCCGCACCACCCGACACTCCGACAAGATACGGGTCGGCCATGGGGTTCTGGAACAACGCCTGCATGACGACTCCGGCCAGGGCGAGACAGGCTCCCACCAGACAGGCCAGGATTGCCCGCGGCAGACGCAGCGAGAGCACGATCGTGTGCAGACTGTCGGCAGGGGCCGCCTGCCCGGTAACCACGCAGCGCAGGCCGTCCAGCAGCGCGCCGAAGACCGCACCGATAGGTGCACCAGCGGGGCCCACCAGGGTCGACAGCCCCGTACAGACCACCACGGCCACAAGCAACGCGAACAGGATGAGGAGGTAACGCCGACGCCTGCTCTTGCGGGGTTTCACTCGGCGCTCACCTCTCCCACGGTAAGGGAGGACTCAGCCGAGAGAAGCACGTGCGGTCGCCCACTGAGCGGATTTGGCATAACGGTCACACTGACTCCGTAGAGCCGGGCCAGGAGCTCCTCGGTGATAACCTCGGAGGGCGAACCGTCCGCCGCCACCAGTCCATCGCCGACCATCACGATCCGGCGGCAGAACTCGGAGGCCAGGTTCAGGTCATGGGATACCCACACCGTGGTCAGCCCGCGCTCCTGGTTCAGCGAGAGCAGCAGTTCGCCGATCTCGAGTTGGTGGTTGATGTCGAGTTGGCTGGTGGGCTCGTCGAGAAGGAGGGCGTCAGGCTCCTGCGCCAGGGCTCGGGCGATGGTCACTCGCTGCAGCTCTCCCCCACTGAGTTCAGTCACCAACCGGTCGGCCAGGGGCAGGATGTCGGTCCGCTCCAGGGCCCAGCGGACGACGTCGCGGTCATGCGAGGTCAGGCCCTTCAGCGGACGCAGGTGCGGATGCCGGCCCATGGCGACGAGGTCCCACACCGCAAAAGCGAAGGTGACCGAGGTCTGCTGTCCGACCACACCGATCCGGCGTGCCCGGTCCCTCGCTCGCAGCCGCAAGACATCACGTCCGTCGATGGTCACCTTCCCGGTTACCGGGGGCAGCACACCTGCGAGTACCCGCAGGAGCGTGCTCTTGCCCGAGCCGTTCGGACCGATGATGCCGACCATCTCCCCGGCCCCGATGCGAAGGCTGATGCCGTGCAGGACCTCCGAGCCGTCGTAGGCGGCACGTATGTTCTGGCACTCGAGGAAGGCGGCAGCCTCTGCAGTCATCAGTGGGAGGCACCCGGCCCGGCGGAGAGCGGGAATAGGTCAGGGTACACGGCCTGCGAGAGGAGCTTGAGCGCTTCCTGCAGTCGCGGGCCCGTGCGTGTGATGAGATCAGCAGGGATCAGCGCCACGCGACCGTCCTTCACAGCGACGACGCTGCGCCAGGCGGTGCTCCTGCGCAGCTCCTCCAATTGCGTCTGAACGTCCTTGGCTCCCGGAGTATGCTCGGCCGTGAGGATCAGCACCTGGGGGTTCTCGGCAACCGCCATCTCCAGCGAGAACTGCTTCCAGGGGTTCTCGGTCTGCGCGGCGACGTTCTTGGCCCCGCAGATTCGCAGCATGTCATCCATGTAGGTCTTCGGCCCCGCCACGAAGAGCGGATCGAGCCAGACGACGAGTAACGCCCTGGCGCGTTTGCTCTCCGGGACCCGGGCCACCTTGGCCTGGATCTCGGCGGCAGTGTCGCGCATCTGCTTTGCGAGCTTCTCCCCTGCCTCCGGCACCCCACAGACGCGTCCCAGAGTGTTCATTGCCTCGGCGGCGCCGTCGTAGGTCTTGGGGTCGAGGGACAGCACAGGAATCTGCGCCTTCTCCAGGGCCTCGAGAACGGGCATGGGGTTGCCGACGGTCGCCAGCACGAGGTCGGGGTTCAGCGACAGTATCTTCTCGACGCTCGGGTCGCTGACGCCGCCGATCTTCTCCTTGCCCTCAGTCTCCTTCGGGTAGTTGCAGAATCGCGTGACGCCCACCACGCGGTCACCCAGTCCCAGGGCGAAGGCGGACTCAGTCAGTGGGGGACTCAAGGAGACGATCCGCTTGGGCTCCGCCTTCAGCGTGACCTCCTTGCCGAGGTCATCCTTGACGGTGAGTGGATAGGAAACGGTGGTCTTCGGGGTCGGCGTCAGGGCCTCAGGCACGGCAGAGGGTGCTGAGGACTGTGGCCGGCAGCCTGTCAGGAGCACCGCAAGGAGGATCGCGGCGAACAGGCAGGCAAGGCAGAGAGTACGAAGCGCTCGTAACATCATCAACAGACGCCACCTATCCTGAAGACTGCTTAGGCCAGGGCGGCCGCAAGGGCTGCGATGTGTGCGGGACTGGTGCCGCAGCAACCACCGATGACCTTCGCACCGGCCTCGAAAAGTCGCTTGCCCAGGGCGGCGAACTCCGGCGGCTCCATCGGGAACACCGACTTGCCCGCGACCAGTTGCGGGACCCCGGCGTTTGCCTTGGCCCAGATCGGGCGGTTCGTGCTCGCCTTCATGGTTGTGACCACTTGGACCCAGCCCTCGACGCTCAGACCGCCGCAGTTGGCGCCCACAAAGTCGGCGCCGGCTTCAGAGAGCTCTTGGGCAGCCTGCTCCGGCGTGACGCCCATCAGCGTGGCCGGTCCGCGCCGACCTTCATCGAAGGTCAAGGACACGGCGACCGGCAGGTCACACAAGCCGTGGATGGCACGTAGAGCACAGCGCGCTTCGGTCAGGTCGGTGAAGGTCTCCACAACGAAGGCGTCCGGATCGCCCTCGAGGATCGCCGCCACCTGCTCGGCGAAGACACCCTCGATGTCGTCCTCGCTGTAGGTGCTTGTGAGGCCGATTAGTTCGCCGGTCGAGCCGATGGAGGCGAACACGAGCGCCTGGTCACCGGCAGCCTGTTTGCTCAGGGCAGCCCCGAGGCGGTTGAGCTCAGCAGGCTCCGAGACGCCGGCCTTCGCCATCTTGAGGCGGTTGCCGCCGAAGGTGTTGGTCAGCACGATCTGGGAGCCTGCAGCCACGTAGTCGGCAGCGACGGCAGACACGCGGTCCGGGTGAGCGAGATTCCAGGTCTCCGGGACTTCTGCGGCCAGTCCACGGGCGGCGAGTTGCGTGCCCCAGGCACCATCGGAGATGATCGGGCGAGAGCTGGACAGCAGGTCTGCTAGTCTCATGAGCGTGTCCCCACAGGCGAGTTGAGGTCCGTCACGGCGGCCGTCCGGCTTCCGGCAGGCGAACGGCTTCCGCTTTGGGATCAACGACAAAAGCCGCCCCGGAGGGCGGCCATCATACAGCGAACCACTCATCTCCCGCCCTCGAGGAGACGTGCAGCATGTTCGGTGTCCTGGCTTCCGGATCGGCCTACTCGCCACGCCTTCCCATCCCGCCCTTGCGAGACAGTGGCTGAGGTGGCTTTCGTCCCCGGTTACAGTTGCGGGGCAGCGCCGGACTTGCACCGGCTTCCCGTTGTCTGGTCCATCTTCAAGGCAATTGCGTGATGATAATAGGTCTCGGCCACACCGGAGTCAAGCCTCCGGGGCTCCAACCCAAGCCTCGTGCCCCTCACAGCCCGGCCAGGAGCAGGCAGACCTTGTTCTGGAAGGCGGTCGCCGCTCCCGTGGTCTGGGGCTGGTTCACCAGGATGGAGAAGGTGAGCCGCCTGCCCGACTTGGTGTGCACGTAACCCGAGAGCGAGCGCACTCCGGAAATGAAGCCCGTCTTTGCGCGCACCCGACCTTCCGCAGCCGTCCCCTTGAGTCGCGACGAGAGCGTTCCGTCCTTCCCCATCAGCGGCAGCGTCTGAACCCAGGCGTCGCGTCCCTGCATATGGTTGAGCACCTGGACGAAGAACCGCGCCGTGATGGTGGTCGACCGCGAGAGCCCCGACCCGTCGGCCAGGCTCACGCCCTCCACGTCAGCCCCGAATCCGGCAGCCCACTGTGCAATCAACGCTGCCGAAGCACCACAGGAGCCGACGCCTTTGGCGGCCATGGAAATGTCGCGGAGCACGATCTCGGCTGCGTTGTTGTCGCTGTTCTTGTTGATGCGCTGCAAGATCTCCACCAGAGGCGGAGAATCCACCTGCAGCAGCTTCACATCGTCAGCCGGGGTCCTGCCGGACAGCACGTCGCCGCCGACCTCGATGCCCGCCTTCACCAGCGCGATTCGGAAGAGCGTTGCGCAGTAGAGGGCGGGCTGGCGCACCGTCAAGGAGGTCTCGATGCGCTGGTTCACGCCGATCGGGCCGGTAAGGGACACCAGATTGCGCCCAAGACTCCGGAAGGCTCCGGGCTTGGCGTCGCCACTGGTGGTGGTCGCCTCCGGGTCGAGCTTCAGGTACTCAGAGAAGGGTTCGAGTCGGAAGAGCGGGGGCTTACCGGGCGTCTCAGCGCCGCGGAGGATCACGGTCACGCAGCCGCTGTCCACGGTCAGCGCGCCAAACTCGGCAGCGTACCCGTCATTAAGGTATTGCCAATGCCAGCCGGTTCCGAGCGAAGCGTCGGAGAAAGCCGTCCCGTCGGCCACCACAGGCCCCGTGACCTTCCGCAGCCCACTCTTGTACAGGCGCTGAGCCATGTCCGCGAGCTTGTCATGAGTCAGGGTCGGGTCGCCGCCGCCGCGCAGGTACAGAGGACCGGTGACAACGCCTTCAGCGGTCGGCTTTGTCTGCGCGAGAACCCGCGTCGGTGCCCTGAAGTCGCCGCCGAGAAGCTCGTAGGCAGCCGCCGTCGTGACGATCTTGGTGTTCGAGGCCGGCAGGAGCAGAGCGTCCGGATTGCGACTGTACAGCACCTCGCCGGTTCCGGAATCCACCACATGAAGGCCGACGGTCGCGTGGCGCAGCTCACGTGCGGCCAGCAGGTCGTCGATCTCGGACCGCAAGGACGCCAGGCACGCCACCGGCAGCCCCAGCAACCAGAACAACAGAACCCACGCAAGGGACCACCGGCAGCGATCGACGCAGCGTGACCTCATTGGACGCTCCCGGCTTCAGCTTCCAGCCCCGGGCCTACCACCACTCACGGATGGCGGCCAGGACCTTCTCCGGTGTGAAGCCGAAGTGGTCGGCGAGGACCTTGTAGGGCGCGGACTCGCCGTAGCCCGTCATGCCGATCATCAGGCCGTCAAGCCCGATATAGCGTTCCCAGCCCTGGGCGATCCCAGCCTCGATGGCAACCCGGCGGCGGCACGCGGAGGGCAGGACACTCTCGCGGTAGGCCGCCTCCTGCTCTTCGAAGACTTCCCAGCTCATCAGGCTGATGGCACGTGCCTTGATGCCGTCTGCCTGCAGTGCCTGGGCGGCCTCAACGGCCAGCGCAGCTTCCGACCCGCTGCCGAGGATGATCAGCTCGGGTTCGCCCTCGCAGTCGACGGTGACATAGCAGCCGCGGAGCAGGTCCTTCATGTCCGCCGGACGCGGCAGGTTCTGAAGAGACTGGCGAGTGAGACAGAGGGCCGATGGGCCGGTCTTGCGGCTCAAGGCGATCGACCAGGCCGCTGCTGTCTCAGCGCCGTCGCCAGGACGCAGGACGGTGAGATTCGGGATGGCGCGGAGAGCGGCCACATGCTCCACCGGCTCGTGCGTCGGCCCGTCCTCACCTACAAAGATGCTGTCATGGGTGAACACCCAGACGGTCTGCAGATGGGAGAGCGCACCCACACGGATCGAGGGCCGCATGTAGTCGGAGAAGACCAGGAAGGTGCTGCCGTAGGGGATGAAAGCGCCATAGTAGGCCATACCGTTGCAGATGGCGCCCATGGCATGCTCGCGGATGCCGAAGTGCAGGTTGCGTCCGCTGAAGTCGGTGCGGCAGATGTCGCCTGCGCCCTTGATGAGCGTCTTGTTCGAGGGAGCCAGGTCGGCGGAGCCACCATACAGAGCCGGAACCTGCGCAGAGGCAATCTGCATGACCTTCCCGCCGTGGTTGCGGGTGGCGTCGGTGCTGTCGCCAACGGCTTCGAGCATCTTCTCGAACAGGTCTGCCGGCACTTCCTTACTCCACAGGGCCTTCCACTCGGCGGCCAGTTCCGGCGCAGAAGCCTTGAAGCCCGCGAACAGCTTCTGCCACTCGTCATAGGCCGGCTTGAGCGCTGCGGCGCGAGCGGTGAAGATCGCCCGCACCTCATCCGGAACGAGGAACCTGGCATCTGCAGGCCACCCGAGGTTGGCCTTGGTGGCCGCGAGCTCGTCGTCGCCCAGGGGCTCACCGTGCACACCGGAGGTATCCTGCTTGTTCGGGCTGCCCATGCCGATGTGGGTCTTGGTCAGGATGAGCGTCGGACGCGCCTTGTCGGCCTGAGCGGCTTCAAGAGCAGCGGCGATCTGCGCATGGTCGTGGCCGTCGGCACGCAGCGTCTGCCAACCATAGGCCTCGAAGCGCTTCGCAACATCCTCGGTGAAGGCGAGTTCGGTGCTGCCCTCGATTGTGATGGCGTTGTCATCATAGAAGAAGATCAGGTTGCCAAGGCCCCAGTGACCGGCCAGGGAAGCCGCCTCGGAAGCAACGCCCTCCATCAGGTCGCCGTCGCTGCAGATGCCGTAGACATAGTGGTCGACCAGCCCGGCCTGTGTGGCGTTGAACTTGGCCGCGAGGATCTTGCTCGCAAGGGCCATACCAACGCCGTTCGAGATGCCCTGACCGAGCGGTCCGGTGGTAGCCTCGACGCCCGGCGTGCGACCAAACTCGGGATGCCCCGGAGTCCGACTGCCAAGCTGCCGGAACTGCTGGAGGTCTTCCATCGACAGGTCATAGCCGGACAGGTGCAGCATACTGTACAGCAGCATCGACCCGTGACCTGCGGAGAGGACGAAGCGGTCCCGGTTGGGCCATTCCGGATCGGTCGGGTTGTACTTCAGGTAGCGGGTCCAGAGCACGTAGGCGACATCGGCCATGCCCATCGGCATTCCGGGATGGCCGGACTTGGCCTTCTGTACGCCATCGGCGGACAGCAGGCGGATAGTATTCACTGCGAGACGGTCGAGATCGCAAGCCATGGGTGACTCCTGAGGATACGGGTAAACGGAATAGACCGGTCCGTGTCACCAGACCGGCTGAAGATGGACCAGGCGATAGTGATCAGCGTAGCTCAAGGCTGAACCAGAAAGCTGTGCAGAGCGGAGCGCTCCGGCACCGGCCGCCCGACTCACGCCAAGGTCAAAGAATACACCTTCTGCGGGTTGCCTGCCAACCCTTCAGGAGGCCTCTGCGGCCAGGGCACGGGCGAAGCCCCGCAGTTGCTCCCGGTCTGTCTCAGAGGCCACCGGCCCCACCCACAGGCTGAAGGGTACACCTGCCTTCACCACCGGGCCCGGTGACACGACTTCGCCTCCAGCATCAGCAAGGAACCCCTCGATGGAGTTCACCGTGCGACGTCCCCCGGCCCCACTGTGCACCGAGAAGGCCCCGACGCGCTTGCCCGCCAGTGACTCGCGTGGCAGCGACCGCAGGAAGCCCTCCACCGGACGTGCAATGCCGGTGCCCGCGCCCTTGATGGAGCCGGCATGGCATGGGCTGCCAATAGCGACGACCTCTGCCCCACTCAGGTCTGCATCGGCCTCCGTGCGCAGGTTCACTTGCGTGACCTCGTGCCCGGCGGCCTGCAGAGCCTGGGCGATATCCTCAGCGGCCCGGCCCGTATGTCCAGTCTTGGTCCAGTAGACGATAACAGCCTTCATACCGGTCACCTCATCCCTGCGTCAGTGAAGCCGAAGTTCCTCGCTCCCTGGCTTCCTTCCTGCTCGCTTGTCGCACGGAGGACCCGCGACGACCGGCCGCGAAATGACCCACAGACCGCGAATCTGGGAGGGAGCCCCCATGTCCGACACTGTGCCCAACTGGCATCGCAAAGCCTTCTTCGGACTGCACTACGACCTGCACCCGAACGAGAACGACACGGTTCTTGGTCGCGACACCTCGGAAGAGCACGTCCGCGAGGAGCTTCTCAAGGCCAAGCCGGACTTCGTGCAGTACGACTGCAAGGGCCATCCCGGGTACACCGGGTACCCGACGAAGGTCGGAACGCCTTCGCCGGGCATCAAGCGCGATGCCCTCAGGATCTGGCGCAAGGTAACCCGGGAGCTGGGAATCCCACTCTCCGTGCACTACTCCGGAACGTGGGACGGCGTCGCCCAGCAGCAGCATCCCGAGTGGGCACGCATGAAGGCCGACGGCACGCCCTGGGCCAACAGCCTCTGCGCGAACAAGGGGTATGCCGAGGGGCTCATGATCCCGCAGATGCTGGAGATCGTGCGCGAGTACGATGTAGACGGCTTCTGGGTCGACGGTGAGAACTGGGCAGCCCAGATCTGCTGGTGCGACACCTGTCGGAAGCTCTTCACCGAGGAGACCGGCATCACCGAGATCCCGACGGAGCGCGGTCAGGCCCACTGGGAGGAGTGGCACGCCTTCCAGCGCCGCAGCTTTGAGCGCTACGTAACCCGCTACACCGAAGCCATCCACGAGCTGAAGCCGACCTGTCTGGTGTGCAGCAACTGGATGTACTCGGTGCGCCAGCCCGACGAGGTCGCAGCTCCGCTGGACTACCTCAGCGGCGACTTCACCCCTTCCTTCGGCACCGAGACTGCGCTGATCTAGGGCAAGTTCCTCGACAGTCGGGGCCTGCCCTGGGACCTCATGGCGTGGTCCTTCCTGCGCGTCGGCGACAACCCCTGGACGACCAAGACCGTAGACCACCTGTGCCAGGAGTGCGCGGTCGTGATGGCCAACGGCGGCAGCGTCTTCATCTACGACGTGCCGCAACGCTCCGGACACGTCATCGGCTGGCACCAGGACATTCTAGCCCAAGTCGCCGCCTTCTGCCGCCGACGCAAGGCCGTCAGCCAGCATACAGAGTCCGTCCCCCAGGTGGCGCTGCTGCACAGCCAGAGTCACTACTACGCCTCGAACCAGGGCCTCTATGCCATGGGCTCGGCCCTGACCCCGGTCACGGGAGCATTGTTTGGGCTCCTGGAGAACCACTGGCACGTCGATGTTCTCAATGAAGATGCGCTTCTCCGCCGCCTGGAGGAGTACCCGGCAGTCGTCGTCGCCGAGCAGACGCATCTTCCGACGAAACTCGTGCAGGCCCTCGAACGTTACGTACAGGAGGGCGGGCATCTCGTGGTGAGCGGCGCGGAGACCTGTCAGGCCTTCCGGCGAATCCTGGGGGCCAAAAAGCGCGGCAACCTGCGGGAAGAGACGCTGTTCGTGGGAGTGGGAGACGAGTCCGTGCCCGTGACAGGTCCCTGGCAGCCGCTGCGGCCTGAGGAGGCCGGCGAAGTTCTGCCGCTGCTATCCGACCAGGAGCCCGAGCGCGACGGGCTTGGCTTGCCGGCGGCAATCTCGAATCGCGTCGGCAAGGGCACCGTGGTGGCGGTTCCCGGCCCGGTCTTCGCGGCGTATGGACGGGCAAGGTACCCGCGCCTTCGGGCGGTCATCGGGCGGATCATGAAGGCGGCCTTGAGCAAACCCCTGGTCGAGCTGAGCGGGCCTCCTTCGGTGCAGTTGTCGCTCCGGCGCAAGGGCAACCGCCTTCTGGTCCACCTGTACAACCTCGGAGCGGAGCCGACCCTGAGCCCGACGGCGCACATGGTCGAATCGGTGCCTGCTGCGGGACCGCTGAAGCTGTCCCTGCAGTGCCCTTCAGAACCAAAGCAGGTCTCTCTGCAGCCCGGGAAGCAGAGCCTGGGATGGTCGTACAAGAACGGGAAGCTGCAGGTGGCCATCAGCAGTCTCCACATCCATGAGGTCCTAGTGGTTGAGCTCTGAAGCATGGCCCCGGAGTAGCTACGAACTGCACCCTGGTAGGAGGTCGCAACTGTGAAGCCTGGTCGAAGGTACAACTATGCCGGTCTGCTGGTTCTGCTCCTGGCGCTGAGCGTCACGACGCTGTGCGCTGCTGCGCCACAGGTCTCCAGCCTGACCGTGACGGACACCGACGGCAACCCCCTGCCGGCACGGGTGACACTGACCCGTGTGGGCACACCCACGCCGGATATCTACGTGTTCTTCACCGACCGCGGTGGCCTTTGTCGCGTGGATTCGTGCCCGGCCGGTGAAGCGACCGTCGAAGTCACCCACGGACCGGAGTGGAGCATCGAGACCTCGACCGTCGAGGTCGTACCGGGGTCAGCCGGGAAGCTGTCTGTGAAGCTGCAGCGTCTCTTCGATCTCAACGCCCAAGGGTACTTCGCAGGCGACGGTCACCTACACTCGACCGCCAGCGACGGCAAGCAGACGCCGGCAGAGGTCGCCTACCATTGCCGCTGCGAGGGCCTCAACTGGGCCTTCCTCACTGACCACCGCGCGGTACGCGGACACGCTGAGTTCCTTGCGCAGGCAGCTCCGGGGTTTCTGCCCCTCGGCGGCCAGGAGGTCACGACGAAGCTCGGCCACATCCTCGGCCTGGGCACCACCGCGGTCATCAGCGACAAGACGGATGAGGGCTCGGCGGACGTTGCACGGATCATGGGCGAGATCCATCAGCAGGGCGGCATGGCGGTCATCGCTCACCCCATGACGCCGACCATGTCCTACACCCAGTGGGACGTCATGGACTTCGACGCGATCGAGATCCTCAACGGGTCGCTTCCACCCTATCGCGGGCTCTTCGACTTTGTTCAGGCACGGACGCGCTGGCACCAGCTACTCAACGAGGGCAAGCGCGTCCCGGCGGTTGGCGACTCCGACAACCACGACAACACCAACGGCATGGTCCGCGCAACGCTCAAGGACCCGGAGACGGCGCTGAAGAAGGAGCCCCGTCTCAACCTGTTGTGGAACCTGCCGAATCGCGACGAGCTCCTGGTGCCCTGGGCGCTGAAGGGCCTCTACCCGGGCACCTATCGCACGTGTGCGAAGCTCTCCAACCTCGCACAGCCCGAGATCATGGGTGCGCTGAAGGCCGGGCGCAGCTTCGTGACCAACGGGCCGCTGCTGCTCGTAACTGTGGAGGGCACGGATCCGGGGAGTTTGGTCGAGGGCACTGAGGCGACCGTGAAGTACCAGGCCGTCTGCAACCGCGGGCTTGAGCGCCTCGACCTTGTGGTCGATGGCAAGGTCGCCAAGTCCTGCAGCCTGACCGGCCTGACAGCATCGGGCGAGTTGACTGTGTCCTTGCAGGGCGCGCATTGGCTGACCGTCGAGTGCTACGGGAAGTGGCCGGAGTTCGCCACCACGAACGCCTGGTACGTGAAGTGAGCCTCAGGCGAGGTGCTGGAGCTTGCCCGTCTCGATGTAGTGGACGCGCTCCACAACGTTGACGGTGTGGTCGCCGATCCGCTCGAGATAACGGGCCACCAGCAGCAGGTGCGTCCCCTGGAAGACAAGGCTGCCGTCGCGCTTCATGTGCTCCATGAGCTGGTTGCGCAGTCGCGTCCAGAGCTCGTCGACGGCCTTGTCCATCTCGGCTACCTGACGCGCAGCCTCCAGGTCGCGGTTCACGAAGCAGCGGATCGCGAGGTTGATCATGGCCTCCACCCGCTGGGCCATGAGGGGGATATCCTCCAGCGGGCAGAAGAAGGGTTCGGGACTGAGGCGCCGGGCGATCTTGGCGATGTCCTTGGCATAGTCGCCCATCCGCTCCAGGTCGGAGCCCATTCGCACTGCCCCGATGATCAGCCGCAGGTCTCGGGCAAGGGGCTGCTGAGTGGCCAGCAGTCGTGTGCTGACGGACTCGATCTCCAGGTCGAAGGCGTCGGCGACGTCATCGCTGCGTCGGACCTCCTCCGCCAACTCACGATCCTGCGTCACGAGGGCCTGCATGGCCCGTCCCAGCATGGCCTCGACAAAGGTGCCCATGCGCAGCACGGTGTCGGCTAGCTCGCCTAGTCTGCCTGCGAAGGCCGACCGGATCCCCTGCCCCTGTTCAGCCATTACCCGAACCTTCCTCGGATGTAGTCTTCCGTTCGCGTGTCGGAGGGCGTCTCAAAGATCCGCACCGTATCGTCGAACTCGATGAGCTCGCCCATCAGGAAGAAGCCCGTCTTCTGTGACACGCGGGCCGCCTGGTACATGTTGTGTGTGACAATGACGACTGTGTATTGTTCCCGGAGCTGCATCATCAGCTCCTCAATGCGGTAGGTCGCGCCTGGGTCGAGGGCCGAGCAGGGCTCGTCCATCAGGATCACCTCGGGCTCGACGGCCATGACCCGCGCGATGCACAGGCGCTGCTGCTGGCCACCCGAAAGTGAGAAGGCCGAAGCCCGCAGCTTGTCCTTCACCTCGTCCCACAGGGCTGCTCCCCGAAGTGTCCGCTCGACGATCTCCGCAAGCTCCGACCGGCTATGGGTGCCGTGCAGACGCGGTCCGTAGGCGATGTTGTCGAAGATTGACATCGGGAAGGGATTCGGCTGCTGGAACACCATCCCCACGCGCTTCCGCAGGGCAACTACGTCCACACGCCGGTCGTAGATATCCAGCCCATCCATGGAGATGGTGCCCTGGGTCCGGACACCGTCGATGACGTCGTTCATCCGGTTCAGGCAGCGCAGGAAGGTCGACTTGCCGCACCCCGAGGGGCCGATCAGCGCCGTTATCTCCCGGTTGGGAACCACCATGTTGATCCCCTTGAGCGCATGGAACTTCCCGTAGTAGAGCTGCCAGTCCCGGACCTCGAACTTGCCCGGCCCCGAGGTGCCGGCCGGCTCTTCGGATTCAGTGACCACGCCCGCCGAGGGCGCTGGCTGCTCACTGGTTGTCCGTTTGTCGGAAAGCACTGCAGTCATCCCTCAGTTCCTCTTCCTGCGTAGGTACGCACGCAAGGCGATCGCCACTGCGTTGAACCCCAGGACCAGCGCCAGCAGGACCAGCGCGGTCCCCCACTTGGTCGACTCGGGAGCGTTTGGAAGCTGGGTCGAGATCGCGTAGAGGTGGTAGGGCAGCGCCATGAAGGGCTTCAGAAGCGCCTCCGCAGGCCCCGGCGTATGGGTAGCATAGAACACGGCTCCGGTGAGCAGGATCGGCGCCGTCTCTCCCGCTGCTCGTCCAACCGCCAGGATCAGGCCAGTGAGTATCCCCGGCAGAGCGTTCGGGAGGACGATGCGCCGGACCGTCTGCCACTTCGTGGCCCCAAGCGCCAGGCTCGCGTTGCGCTGATGCTGCGGGACCTGTCGGAGGGCCTCCTCAGTCGTCGTGATCACCATCGGCAGCACCAGCAGCGCAAGCGTGCCGGCTCCCGCCAGGAGACAGCTCGGGGTGGCCTGCTGCGGCGTGAGGTGCAGCCATCGGATCAGCGCGGGCATGACCACCATCACCAGCAGACCAAGCCCGAACAGCCCATGCACGATCGACGGGACGCCTGCGAGGTTCATGATCGCCAGTCGGACGGCGCGGACCAGCGGGCCCTGACGTGCGTACTCGGTCAGGTACACAGCCCCCAGGATGCCCACGGGAAGACTGAGCACTATCGTCACCAGGACCAGGTACAGCGAGCCAAGGATCGCCGGGAAGATACCACCGGCGGTCATTCCCTGCTCCGGCGCGGCAGTCAGGAACCGCCAGGATATCCCCGGCAGGCCCTTGCTCGCCACAAACCAGACCAGCAGGACTGCGGGCACGATGACTGCGACCGACACCAGCCACATCAGCGTGAAGGCCACTGCCTGCTGGACACGCTGCCGGTAGGCGCCCTGGTAGAGGCCCCGAGCGGCCGAACCCTCTGTCGCTTGCCTGCTAGCGCTGCTCGACATGCCTGCTCCTGTTGGTGACACAGTCGGCTGCCGTGTTGACCAGGAAGGTGATCGCGAAGAGCAGCAGGCCGATCATGAACAGCGCGTGGTAGTGCTCCGACCGGTGCGCAGTCTCCCCCATCTCCGCCGCGATGGTTGCAGTCATGGTGCGAACCGGCCGGAACAGCCCTCGCGTTAAGGAGGGCATGACCGGCGAGTTCCCGGTCACCATCAGCACCGTCATCGTCTCGCCAACGGCACGCCCGATGCCCAGCATGATGGCGGCGATGATGCCCGACTTCGCGGCAGGAAGGGTCACACCGATCAGCGTCTGCCAGGGAGTCGCACCGAGCGCCAGCGACCCCTCGCGGTAGGACCGAGGCACCGCCTTGATCGCATCCTCCGCGACGGAGACGATGGTCGGCAGCGTCATGATGGACAGCATGACTGCCCCGGTGATCGCCGCCAGACCGGTCGGCATGTTCAGCGCGGTAGTCAGCCACTCGGGCCCGGGTATCGCCTTCGAGCCCGCCACGCACAGCGTCTTGATCCACGTGCCGACCAGCAGCAGACCGACGAAACCGAAGACAACCGAGGGGATGGCCGCGAGAAGCTCCACCACCGGCTTCACGATCTCACGCAGCCACCCGGGCGCTACTTCCGCCACGAAGGCCGCACAGGCGACCCCGGTGGGAATGGCGATCAGCACAGCCCCGACCGTCACCAGCAGGCTGCCCAGAATCAGCGGCAGTAGACCGAACTGGGGTGGCGTCGCCGTCGGGTTCCAGCTCGTCCCCCCGAGCAACTCCCCAAGGCTGGTGTTCTTGAGCACCGGCAGGGCGTCGCGGGTCAGGAAGAACAGGAGGAGAGCCACGAAGGCAATGGAGGCCATGCCACAGGCGTGGATGGCGACCTCGACAAGGGACTCCCATACTCGCTGGATTCGTCTCGACATTCGGTCCCGCTCCGGTTGACTTGGGGCGGGGTCGGTGGTAGATCTCTGAGGGAGCGCCGACCCCGTCCGGGGGACACAGGCGCAGAAGGGTGCGCCTGTCCTGTTGAGCCTCTACTTCACGGGCACAAAGCCCTTGGCTTCGACGATCTTCTGACCCTCGGCACCCAGGACCCAGGTCAGGAAGTCCTTGACCTCTTGCCGGGCGTCGGACCGGGTGTACATGAATAGCGGTCGCGAGATCGGATAGGTGGCGTCGCGGACGGTCTGGAGGCTCGGGGTGATAGGCTTCCCGGCCTTGTCAACGATCGGCACGACCTTGACTGTGTCGGTGAGGTACCCCAGGCCGACGTAGCCGATCGCGCCCTCGACGGAGGCGACCTGATCGCGGATCTGGTCATTGGACTGTAGCCGCTGAGCGGCGGCGGCGAAGTCGCGCTTGCTGTTCTTGTCGCCCTTCTGGATGACGTGCTCCTTGAAGTACTCGTAGGTGCCGGAGGTCGAGTCGCGCGACAGCAGCACGACTTCGCCCTTGCCTCCGAGGGCCTGCCAGTCAGTGGTCTGGCCGATGAACAGGTCGGAGAGTTGGTCGATAGTCAGCTTCTGAATCGGGTTGGCCTTGTTGACGATCACGGCGATGCCGTCGTGCCCGACCAGGTTCTCCACCGGCTGCACGCCCTTGGCCTCACAGGTGCTCTTCTCTTCATCTTTGATCTTGCGCGAGGCATCGGCAATGTCGCAGGTGCCGTCGGCGAGCGCTGTGAACCCCGTGCCCGTCCCTCCGCCGGTCACGCTAACGGGGACGTCGGTCTTCGCGGTCTTGTAGGCCTCTGCGAGCCCCTGGGCAACCTGAAGCAGTGTGTCCGAACCCTTTAGCTGGATGCCGCCTGCGGCAGGAACCGCTCCGGCGTTCTCGGAGGGAGTGCCGGCCTCTGGGGCAGTGGACGGCCTTGACTCTCCGCCGGGGCTCTCTGGGCCGGTCTTGGGGCAGCCGGACAGCAGCACGGATACGGTCACGAGGAGCGTGAGGAAGACAGGCAGCGTGCGGTGCATACCTTGCGTTTCTCCTTCTCGATGAGGGTGTGTCGGGGACGTGCTATCGCATCGGCCTCCGACAACCTTCAGGCTAAACGTAGGGCGTCAACGAGCGGTTAATGCTCGGTTAAGAGCGAGTTAAGGTGGCCGTTGCGCGAGGGGATCAGGTCTTCTCCGGGGGCTGCGGGAGGACGATCACAAACCGCGAGCCGCCCTCTTCGGGGGCTTCCACCCACACACGGCCGCCGCTGGACTCGACGGCATGCTTGACGATACTCAGGCCCAGTCCAGTTCCGCCAAGTGCCCTGGAGCGACTTCGGTCCACCCGGTAGAAACGCTCAAACACCCGTGTCCGCGCTTCTTCAGGGATTCCCGGTCCCGCGTCGGTGACGGTGATCCGGACCTCTCCGCTGTCGGTCGCTTCGCCTGACACCTGGATCGAGCGCTGCGCGGGCGTGTACTTGACCGCGTTGTCGATCAGATTCACCAGGGCCGAAAGCAGGTTGTCCTCCGAGCACCACACAGAGAGCCCCTCGGGGGCAGTGACCGTGACTTGCAGCTCCTTCGCCGCCGCCTGGGGAGCGAGGCGCGAGGCGGCCTCCTGAAGGGAAGCTATCACTTCCAGCGAGCGGGGACGTGGCTGGCCCTCGAGGCTGTCAAGTCGGGCCAGAGTCATCATGTCGTCCAGCAGACGGCCGAGGTTCTCGGTGTTCTCCACGATCTGCGAGACAAAACGCCGCGAGGCCTGAGGGTCCTCAAGGGCACCGCCTTCGAGAGTCTCGGCGAGTGCCCTGATCGAGGCCACAGGCGTGCGCAGCTCGTGCGAGGCATTGGCCACGAAATCCTGGCGCACCTTCTGCAGCCGCATCAGCTCGGTGATGTCGCGCAGAGACACTACGGTCCCCAGCGGCTCGCCTCTGTCATCGAGGATAGGGTTCGCACTCAGGGCAAGGGTGCGTGCCGGTTCGCCATGGGAGACAATCTGGTCTCGCACAAGGGTCCGGAGACGGACCGCCCGGTGGCAGAACTCCACGAGGTCGTAGTTCAGCGCGACCTCCGAAAGCCTGCGTCCCACGGCGCGTTCCGGCTCAATGCCCAGCAACTCGCCGGCGGCCGGGTTCAGGGTCTGCACTCGCTCCTCCAGCGAGACCACGACGACCCCATCGGCCATCTGTCCGAGCACCGAGCGCAGATGAGCGGCGCTGCGTTCGAGCCCGTGACGTGTGGTCTGCAGGTTGTCCGCCATCGTGTTCAGCGCCAGGGCCAGTTCAGCGGTCTCGTCCTTGCTCTCCAGGTGCGCGCGAGCCGTCAGGTCACCTGCTCCCAGGGAGCGCGCGACCCGGAGCAGCTCATCCAGTGACCGGGCCATTCCCCTCGTCAGCCAGCCACCAGCCACGGCAGCAAGGACAGCGGCAGCTAGCGCCGCCAGGAGGATAGCTCTCTGCAGCGCCTCAGCCGCCTCATGAACGGTGGTCATGGGAAGTGCGAGACGGACCACGGGCGCCTGCGGCCCGGAGCAGGAGGCCACGTACATCATGTCGGCTCCAACGGTGACGCTGTGTCGGACCGACCACCCGGTCCCCTCCCGGCGTGCCTCGGCGACCTCCATACGGGTGTCGTGAGGGTCCATCTGCCCGACGTCGCCCTCGCTGTCTGCGAGAACGCGCCCCGAGGCCGCCACAACCGTTACCCGCGCCCCGGTCATGTTCGCGATCCGCGCAACAGGGGCGGAAAGCCGCTGCTCGCCGGCCGCTGCGATCATGTCCCCGGCCAACTGACACTGCTTGAGAAGATCGACGCGGAGCTCGCGGGTAAGGTAGTCCTCCCCCACGTCCTCAAGATGTGCCGCCAGCAGAAGCATCACGACGCCAATCAGCGCCGTGTAGGCTCCCACGACCTTCCACTTCAGACTCAGACGCATCGAGTTCACTCTGCCATCTTGTAGCCGACACCGCGGACGGTGAGGATGTGCTGCGGCGCACTCGGGTCGTCCTCGAGCTTCTCGCGTAGCCAGCGGATGTGCACGTCTACCGTCCGTGGATCGATGTACTCACTCTCGCCCCAGGCCTGCTGGAGGATCACCTCGCGCGTCAGCGCCCGACCGTGGTTCCGTGCCAGACACTCCAGGAGGGCAAACTCCTGGGGTGTCAGCGTCACCTCTCGGTCGCCGGCCGTGACGGTCCGTCGGGCTCGGTCGATGCTGATGCCCCGGACGCGAAGGACCTCCTCGGAGGGCTCAGCGCCGGCCTGGGCGCGCCGGAGAACCATCTTCACTCGCGCCACCAACTCGCGCATGTAGAAGGGCTTGACGATGTAGTCGTCTGCCCCCATCTCAATCCCCGCAACGCGGTCGCTCTCCGACGCCTTGGCCGTCAGCATGATCACCGGCACCGTGGAGTGTTTGCGCAAAGCCCGGAACACGTCGAGGCCGTCCATCCCGGGGAGCATCAGGTCCAGGATCACCAGGTCCGGCTGTCCGGCCAGGGCCTCAGCAAGGCCGGTGGGTCCGTCCGCAGCGCTGATTGTCCGGAAGCCCTCCTGCCCAAGTGTGTAGGCTACTGACTCTGCGATGCCGGGGTCATCCTCCACGATCACCACGGTCCCCTTGTGCCCCGCGTCCTTTGACTTTGCCAACTGCCTCACCGCCCTTATCGCCTTCTGGCCAGACCTCAGCCCGTGTATTCCCGGACGGTACCAGCCGGCGATTAACGGCCTGTTAAGGTGTCGTGAATCCGCGATTAACGGCTCCCGCCAGAGCCGGTTCTGGTACACCGGTTCCTCACTGCTCGGCCAGAGGAGAGCTAACCTCGGCCTAACCGGGACTTAAGCCTCCCGTAACCCCGGCACCCTATGCTGAAGCTGCCCACGACCCTTCCGGGCCGTGGAGTAACGCTCGCACAAGGAGCACGCGAAATGTCCCGACGTCACGGTTTCACGCTCATCGAACTGCTCGTGGTGATCGCGATCATCGCGATCCTGGCATCCATCCTGTTCCCGGTGTTCGCGCGGGCACGCGCCAAGGCTCGCCAGACAAGCTGCCTCAGCAATGAGAAGCAGATCGGCCTGGCTATGCTCATGTATTCCTCCGACTACGACGATACGCTGCCGTCCTCCTACTACTATGTCAATGGCTCCAACAAGAACAACGGCTACGTGCAGTGGAGCGGCGCGGTGCTCCCCTATGTGAAGAACCAGCAGATCTTCGTGTGTCCTGAGCATCAGGTCAAGGGTTGGGCACCGACCTGCTTCACCACGCCTCCGGTCGATCCGCCCGCGGGCCAGACCTCCGCAGTTGCCGGTGTCAACGACGTCCAGGCTCCACGGCTCAGCTATGTAGCCAACGAGCTCCTGATCCCGCGCAAGAAGTACGCTTCCATCCCGCAGCAGGTTGTGAGCCTGTCGAACGTTGACGCGCCTTCCGACGTGATCCTGCTTGCCGAGTACACGGACAGTCTCTCGTCGCTCCTCGACAGCTCGCCAACCGGCGGAGATGCCATCAAGTCTCACCGGCCGACGAATGCCGTGAGCATGGGTGGAGCAGTCTTCGACGGCGAGAGCTACGTCCCCGGCACGCCCGTGATCGCCCTGACACCTGCACAGTGCAAGACCGCAATCGACGCCGCGAAGACCAGCAGCGCCATGGGCAACCACCATATCTGCTACATCAACCCGGAAATGCACAATGGCGGCAGCAACTACGTGTTCGCCGATGGCCATGCCAAGTGGTACAGCCTGGGCCAGACTCTCGACCCCAACAACTTCCTCTGGGGCAAGCGCGCGTACTCCTGCCCCGGCTCACCGGCCATCCAGCGAGCCGACGGTAGCGGCCCCGTCAACTAGGGCACCAAGCGGATGCCCCTTTGGCCTATGAGGCACCGCAGAGACCATCTCCCGATCATGGCGCCGGCTTGTCCGGTGTCATGATGGGTTCTGGGGTGCGCCGTCAGACTACCGGGCGGAAGAGGAGCCGGCCTACTGGGAACCCGTCGGCGGACCGGCCAGGGGACTCGCCTCGACGACCACCGCAGCCCCGTAGGCAAGCACCTCCGTGATCCCCTGCATGACCTCGTTGGCATCGTAGCGCATTCCGATGACAGCGTTCGCGCCCATGGCGTCGGCGTGCTGCATCAGGAGGTCGAAGGCTTCCTCCCGCGCCTGCTCGCACAGCTCCGTGAAGACCGTGATGCGACTGCCGAAGCCGCCGAAGAAGGCTTCGATACCCCCGATGAAGTTCCCAACGACACTGCGCGACCTTACGGTGATGCCGCGTACAATCCCCAGGTTCCGGACGATACGGCATCCTGGAAGCTCAAAGGCGGTTGTGATGAAGGCTGGGTCCATGCGGTCGGCCCTCCGTTCAGGGTGTGATGATCGGCACCGTGGCCAGGCCCGGCACCCTTGGTCTCCTACTGTCTCGTTGTGGCAGGTGCGTCCCCTCTGCTCACTCGTGTGCGTACTGATGCCACCGACATGACAACGCTACCAGGCCTCGGGGCTGCAGACCGGTAGCCCTCGCCCAGGTATAGCCAGGTGTCGGTCGGTGAGTGCCGCACTGTGACCGCCGGGCCGCCGTTGAGGCGGACCGTCGTCTGGTCACCAGCCGTGACGAGGGCGAGTTCCGTCCAGTTGGTCGGCCTTGCCTCGCCGCAGCGCAGATCCTGACCGGCAGCCTGTAGGCGTACCTCACCTTGCCGGCAGATCACCCGTGCCGGGCTCTCGGCATCGCCCACGGTGCACAGGACTGCCTCCTCCGCCGACACGGGACGGAAGCGGAGCACCAGCTCGACCCCGTCGCCCCGGTCACGGCAGTTTTCGTCCACGTCGACTCCGGCGGAAGCACCGGCGCCCAGTCGCAGGACCCTCTCGCCCTCCAGTTGCTCCGACTGAAGCACCGGCCCCGAGGCCGTCTCGGTAGCGAAGTCCCGCTTCGTGGCAGCCTTATCGGCGGCATCGAGCCAGAGCACCGGCGCCATCGCGGGTGCCGTCGGCGTCGCCTCAGACCCCGGTAGAGACCCTCCGAGCTTCTCCGCGACCCAGGCGTGCTCCGCCGCCGAGAGACTCGGCGCAGGATACAGGGCCATGCCTCGAATCTCACCGGTCAGCCCCCGAAGTGCACTGGTGGGGTTTCGGCGGTCACCGATCGATCCGGTCGCACCGTCGATCGGCGCGGCCTTGTCGGCGCTGAACTTCACCTGCTCCGCGCGGTCATTGACGCGGAAGGTCATCAGCCCGGCCTGGAGGTCCACCGACACAGCCACGTAGACCCACTCGCTCGTCCCGAACCCCAGGGACGGGGTCACGTTGCGCTCCGGGCTGTCCACGAAGCCAAAGGGCCTGAGGCCCTGTTGCTCGCCTGGAGTCAGCGCAAGGACGAACCCGGAGCGTCCTCTCGATGCGCGTGTGTCGAGGAGCACTCCGGCCTCCTGCGCTCTTAACCGCGCACAAAGCGTAAACCCCGCTTTGCCGAGAGTCACAGGCTCACGCGTCAGGAGGCGCTGGCGACCGTCGAAGCGCAAGGCATCGTCCACTCGTACGGGAGCGGGATCGGCGGTCCAGTAGGTGCGCGGAGACAGGTAGTAGCGCGAGGGGTCCGGAAGCGGTGACACTCGCACCCAACAGATGGATCGGGTGTGGAGCCCCTGGCTGTAGCTCACCCAGACTGCGTTGTCGCGCAGCCACATCTGCGGGTAACAGACCACGGGCTGCCCTTCACTAAGGCCGGGGCCGGCGACGAAGTTGCGCCCCGAACCGCGGGTGAAGAACAGGGCCAGGTTCTCTCGGTCGGAGACGAAAACCCCGGCCGGCCAGTCGTTATGCACCATCATGAACCGGTCGCCACCGGCGGCGAGCACGTGCATCCGCGAGGCCACGGTCTCCAGCCGCACCGGCTCGTGGGGCGTCCAGGTCAGTCCACCATCGGTGCTGCGAGACTCGAGCAGCATCTCCGACGGATGGGGCCCACCCTCTCGCGGCGGCCGGTTGTCGTTGTTGCGTGAGACCATCCTCACTGTGCCGTCCGGTTGCTCCCACACCGTCGGCTCCCACTGCGCCCAGGTGCGTCCAGGCTGCACAGCCCCCGGCGATACAGTCCAGGTGACCCCGCCATCGTCGGTGATCAGGACCGAGTCCCGTTTCTCAGTGCCCCACCAGTTCCTGCTCATGCTCTCGGGCGCATCCCTGGCAGGTGGACCGATCATCGTAGCAGGTGCCAGGACGCGACCCGAGCGAAGCTGGACCGGGTTCTGCGTCGGGAAGAGCCGCCAATGCTTGCCCTCCACCAGCGGGCCTGGCTCACCCTCCCACAGCAAGCGACGGTTCTCCCACTTGCCCGAAGGGGTGCGCAACCGCGAGAAGTAGCACCCGTTGTACTCGTCCCGCGAGTTCTGGCTCCAGAGGCACCACAGTTCCTGGTTCATCACAATCAGGTTCGGCTGCCATTGGGTGCCCGTCGGACAAGGGATCGGGTTCGCCGCGTGCTCTGCATCCGAGAAGGCAGGCACCGGCGGCGTCCAGGTCCGGCCGTCGCTGCTGGTGCTCATGTAGTTCAGTTGCCCCGGTTTGCCCTCGGCGGGAGGCTGGTTGCCGTTCCACAGGCAGAACCAGCGGTCGCCGAACCACGCGATGCTGCTGTCGTGGTTGTACTTGAGCGCACTCGCCCTGCCGTCCACCACGAAGCCTCGCTCAAAGGCCGGCTGGTACAGTTCATAGCTGCGCCACGGCCCGGCAAGGAGCATGGGCATCGCCCACAGCAGACTCCACGGCACCTCCGATACACTCCCTTTACACCGGCCCGTAGTCGGACAGCGGCTATGGCCCGACGATTGCAGAACCCTCCGGCAAGCAGGGACCGTCGGCGGCCCTGCACAGATCACCAGGGACGTGTCGTGTTTCGGCCCGCAAGGTCCGAACTCCTGCACCGGCCCTGCCGCCGTAGCTCTTCCGCCAATCGCGCCGCGATCGTGCCACGCCTTGGAGGTATCCCGTGAAGCTCAGAGCCCTTGTCATCGACGACTCACGTATCATGCGCCGTATGGTCATGGACGGACTGCAGAAGACAAACCTGGCGACTTTCGAGTTCATCGAGGCCGAGGATGGCGTCGACGCCCTCAGCAAGTTCAGCCCCGACGACATCGACATCGTGTTCGCCGACTGGAACATGCCTCGCATGACCGGCATCGAGTTCGCCCACAAGATCCGGGCCATGCCCAACACCGACCACATCCCCATCATTATGGTCACCAGCGAGAAGACCATGGGCAAGATGGAAATCGCCCTCGACAAAGCGGGAGCCAGCGCCTACGTGAGCAAGCCCTTCACAGTGGAGGAGCTCCAGCGCAAGCTCGCCCGGGTGATCGCCGGCATCCAGTCTCGTCCCCAGACCCCAAAGCCTCCGAAATCCGGTGGCGGCGGGTTCTTCAGCAAGCTCATGCGTGACATGGGCTAACGCCGCTGCCGCACCAAGTCTGCGTCCACGAGCCTGCAGCGTGAACTGCGCCTGCGCTCCTGGAGCGATTCCTCAGAGGTTACATCTATGGCGACCACCACTTCTGTCCCAGAAACCTATCCGCTCGACGCACAACTCGCCTGCGCAAGGGACTCCGTCCTCACCACGCTCTCCTCGGCCTGCTCGACGGAGGGGAGCTATGCGGGCAACGACGACGAGACCTGTCCCTGTGACGGTGTCGCAGGAATCATCTCGCTGGTCGGAGACATCAGTTGGTCCCTGATGTGGACCTTTCCGCAGCAGGTCGCGACACAACTCGCCGTGCGTTTCGCAGGCTTCGACATCGAGTATGAGAGCGACGACATGACGGACGTTGTGGGCGAGCTCGCGAACGTCCTCGCCGGCGAGGCACTTGCAAGACTTGATGCACTTGGGGTTAAGGCGACGATGGGTTTGCCGATGGTTGTACGGGGCACGAACCTGAACCTGATGCTGCCCGACGGCACCCCGCGGATACACCTGCGCTTTTCCTGCGACGAGGGTCCCTTCTACCTCATTCTGGGTGCCCGCAAACAGGCGTAGTCAGCCAAGCCATGATGGGAGGTCTGACCAGACACCCTATGGATCCAACACCCGCCGATGTCCTGGGACGAGCAGTAGCGCAACTCAGCCGCCTGGACCCGGGCGACCGTGATGCAGTCGTCGAGATGGGAACGATGCTCGAGGAAGCGTTCTCTGGGCTGTCCCCGGAGCAACCGCAGGCCCAGGCACACCTCATGACGGCCCTGTCTGGCCTGCAGGCCGTATTCACCGGCACGGCAGACAGTCCCGCGTCGGTCATCTCCCAGGTCAAAGACGCTGTGGCGCACGCTCTCGAAGCCCTGGCCGAAACACCCGCCGAGGAGCCGACCGTGCCGGAGGCGTGCGAAGACACTTACGCCACGCCGCCGACCCTCGACGAGGTGGCCAGCCTGCTGGTGCGGACCAATACCGAAGACCCGGAGCAGTTGCAGCAGCTTGCGACCGCCCTGCATGCCGTCGGAAGCCGGCCGGACCTCCCGGAGGAGGTTGCCCTCGAGCTTCACGAGGCGTGCGCAGCCGCAGACGACCTTGGAGGGGCAACTCCCGAGCAGTGGCCCGCCCTCCTGGACCAGATCAGCACGCACCTACAGGCCGCGATGCCCGAGGAGGCCCTGACGGAGCCGACGCCAGACTCAGAGGCCGCTGTCTCCTTTGATACGGACACGGACACAGAGGCCGAGACCAGTACACCCTGGGGCCAACTGCCGGACGACGCCGACCCCGACCTCCTCAGCGAGTTCATCACCGAGACGCGCGACAACATCTCAGGCGCCGAGGCCGCACTCCTTGCCCTGGAGACCGATCCCACCGACGAGGAGAGCGTCAATACCGTCTTCCGCGCCTTCCACACGATCAAAGGGACCTCCGCCTTTCTGGGTCTGGATGCGATCACCGGGATGGCTCATCGGGCGGAGTCTCTTCTGAGCCGTGTGCGAGATCACGAAGTCGTGTTTGCCGATGCCTGCGCAGACCTTGCGCTCCGGGCCATCGACATGCTCAAGGAGCTCACGCACGCCCTTCAGGATGCCCTCGGCGGCGTGCCAATGACCGAGCCGGCGACCTATGCAGACCTGATGCGGTGCCTCAATGACCCCGACTTGTCCGCCCAGGCTGACCCGGGACCGCAGGCGCCCCGTGTTGGCGACATCCTCGTGGCCGAGGCCGTCGTGCCCCGCGACGACGTCGAGTTGGTGCAGGCGTCGCAGGGGCAAAGGCCCATCGGTGAGGCGCTCGTGCAGTCCGGCCTGGCAAAGGTCACCGATGTGGCCCGAGCCCTGCGCACTCAGCGTCGGATGAGCACCGACACTCGGGCGGCGGAGAACACTGTTCGTGTTCGCACCGACCGTCTCGACAAGCTCATTGAGGCCGTCGGCGAGCTGGTGATCGCCCATTCGATGATTGCCCAGGACCAAGGCGTGATCGATCAGGGGCACCACGAACTCGCCAAGAAGATCACGCGCACGACCAAGATCATCCGGGAGCTGCAGGACCTGAGCATGGCCATGCGCATGGTGCCTCTCAAGCCCACCTTCCAGAAGATGGCGCGACTTGCCCGAGACGTCAGCCACAAGTGCGGCAAGCACGTCGAGTTTCTCACCGAGGGCGAGGACACCGAGATTGACCGGAACATGGTGGACATCATCGGTGACCCGCTGGTGCACCTCGTCCGGAATGCCGTTGACCACGGCGTCGAGTCCCCGGAGGAGAGAGCTGCAGCAGGCAAGCCGACTGTCGGTCGGGTTCGTCTCGTCGCCTACCACGCCGGCGGCAATGTCGTGGTCGAGATCCAGGATGACGGCAAGGGCCTGGACCGTGAGCGCATCCTGACGAAGGCCGCCAGTCGGGGCATCATCGAGGCCGACCGCGGGATGTCCGACAGCGAAGTGTACAACCTCATCCTCGCGCCGGGCTTCTCGACGGCCGACAAGGTAACCGATGTCTCGGGCCGTGGCGTCGGGCTCGACGTTGTGAAGCGGAACGTCGAGTCTCTGCGTGGACGTGTCGACATCAGCTCCTCGCCCGGCCAGGGCTCCACCTTCTCCCTCCGGCTGCCTCTCACCCTGGCAGTCACCGACGGGATGTTGGTGCAGGTTGGCGCCGAACGCTACATCATCCCGACCGCCAACATCGACGTCAGCCTCCAGCCTACCGAGGACTCGCTATCCACAGTAGCCGGTCACGGGGAGATGGCGATGGTGCGTGACGAGCTGATGCCCATCGTGCGCGCACACCGTCTCTTCGGGGTCCGTGATGCCGTCGAGGACCCCACGAAGGGGCTGCTGGTGGCGGTCGACGATGGGGACCATCGCTACGCCTTGCTGGTCGATGCCTTGCTGGGACAGCAGCAGGTGGTTGCCAAGTCCCTGGGCGACGGAACCTGGCGCGTTCCCGGCGTGAGTGGTGGTGCGATTCTGGGAGACGGACGGGTCGGGCTCATTCTGGACACCTCGGGTGTCTACGCCCTCGCACGGGAAGGTACGGGGCCACGTCCTGCCTCGACCGGAACGAGCCCGACCCTTGCTCTAGCCTGAAGCCGGCCGCGCCGGTCACAGCTTGAAAGGAGACACCATGAGCGGCGTTACCACAGACGCACAGACGGCGGTCCCCGCGAGGGGGCCCGACGACGACCTCGTCGAGCGGAGCCGAGGCGGG
>JBDKVB010000096.1 GCA_039679385.1 Armatimonadia bacterium
ACACCATCGCCTTCGGCCGCACCGGGTTCATCGGCATGCAGCTCATGAAGCATCCGCACGGCGTGGTGCGTGAGTATCACCTGATGCAGGCCTTCGGTCGCGCCTACACCGGACAGTTGGCGAACCGGATACGATACGAGGTCGGCGGCAAGATGGTCGATGCGGCGACGGCGGCCCGCTATGGAGAGCTGTCGCGCATCAACGTCGAGTACGAGGGCGGTCAGCAGGTCTATGTGAACCTGTCCGACAAGCCCTGGCGCGTCGCCGGGGAGGAACTGCCGAGCAACGGCAGCTTCACCACCGGCCCGCGCGGGACGGCAGGCACCGTCCTGCGTGATGGTCAGGTCTGCGACCTGGCGCAGTATGACAAGGTGACCTATGCTGACGCTCGCTCGCAGCAGTGGCTGCCGCCGGCAACTCAGCCGGCGATCGAGCCCTCCGTGGCCTCCTTCAAGGCCCTCGGTGGCAAGGAGTTCGAGCTGACCCTGAACTGGAAGGTCGGCCGCGCCCTGGATCGCGACTACACGATCTTCTGGCACTTCATGGACGAGGGCATCGCCTTCCAGTCCGACCACGCCATCGACCGCAAGACGACCTCGTGGAAGGTCGGCGAGACCATCACCGACGGTCCGCGACGGCTGGCGATCAAGGACGATGCCGCCGTCACCCGCTACGGCGTCTGGGTCGGCCTGTATGACAACCAGGGCCGGGTGCCCCTCGTGCGCGGTCTCACCAGCGTGCAGATTGGCACGCTCGTCGTCGAGCGCGACGGCGCCGTGGCCAAGTCGGTGCGCCTCGAACCCGTGGCGCCGCAGCAGATGCCCGGCAGCGATCCTGCCCCGTACCTGGTCGACGCCAACACCACCCATCGTGTGATCGACTTCGGCAAGGTCGCCACCAACGGCGCCGTGGTCTTGCAGCAGCAGACCAGGGGGATGGAGATCGTCCCCGTGCCCGCCGGTACGGTCATGACCGTGGGGCTGCAGGGCAAGGTCGCTTCGGTCAGCGCCTGGAACGCGAAGGGCGAGAAGCTCGCGGCACCGCAGCTCACCCGTTACGACAGCAAGACCTGGTTCGAGACTTCGGCCGACGCAGTGCGGTACCAAGTCCCGTAAGGGCGGCGTCGTTCTGAGGAGGAGCCAAGATGCCTGCAATCGAGCCCGTGGCCTTCGCTGACGGCCGGGTGCGCTGTGCCTGGGTGCCTCCCGGTGATGCGCTCTATCTTGCCTACCACGATGAGGAGTGGGGAGTGCCGCTCCACGACGACCAGCGGCTCTTCGAGATGCTGGTGCTCGAGGGTGCGCAGGCCGGCCTGAGTTGGTCCACCATCCTGCGCAAGCGCGAGAACTACCGCGCCGCTTGTGATGGCTTTGATATCGAGACAGTGGCCGGCTACGGGCCGGATCGCATCGCCGAACTGCTGACCAACGCGGGGCTGATTCGCAACCGTCGCAAGATGGAGGCGATGGTGGTCAACGCCCGCGGAGTGATGGCGCTCCAGGAGGACTTCGGCAGCCTCTCGAAGGCGCTGTGGCAGTTCGTCGAGGGGCACGGGGTCGCCCCCGGAGAGCCAGTCAGGAACGCCTGGCGCAGTGTTGGCGAGATCCCGGCAACGAGTCCTGAGTCGGAGGCCATGAGCAAGTTCTTGCTCCAGCGCGGGTTCAAGTTCGTCGGCCCCACGATCTGCTATGCCTTCATGCAGGCCGTGGGGATGGTCAACGATCACACCGTAGATTGCTTCCGGTACAACCAGGTGTAGCGGCTACCACGATAGGAGGGCCTGCTTTTCGCGGCCCATCTTCCTGCTTTGGAGGCTCCCATGCACGCATCCTTCGTCGTCTCGCAGGCCCGGCAGTGTGTTCCGGTCTTGGTGCTGCTCGCCCTGGCCGTGCTCTACCCTTGCTTCTCAGGAGGCGCTCCCGCCATGGCCCAGACAGTGGTTGTCCATCCGGCTGAGAACCGCGACCCGGAGCAGAACCCGCCGGGAGTCATGCCCTACGAGATGGCAGAACGTCCCGAGGGCACACCCCTGGTGAGCTTCGACAACGTGACAGGATGGGAAGTCGTCGGCAGCAATGCCGAGGGCCGGCTCTACCAGTCGGCCGACCAGCACCTGTGGCAGCCGCACTCGGGCAAGCTCCTCTATGTGGGCAAGGGTTCGAACCCGGAGCTCTTCGTGCGGGCGCAGAAGCCGGTTCAGATCCCCGACCCCTGGGATAGCCTCAACTGCTGGACCTACGGCAACAACTGGGGCTGGGCGCCGGACCCCAAGACGCCTGTGCTGTCCGTGGCGGCCGTTGTTCGCGACTCCGCCGGCTGGGAGTTCGAGATCCCGCTGGGCCGCATGGACTACCAGTACTGGTTTTTGATGAACGGGCGGCTACACGCGGAGGAACTGGCTCGGATCAAGCGCCCGGCCTACTTCCTCGGCCTGCGCTTCCGCAATGCCGGCAATCAGGACCCGCGCACGGTCTACCTGGGGCCCTGCTACTTCTTCAAGGAGAATCTGCAGCCGCTGAGCTTTGCGCCTGCTCCGGAGAAGCTGCCCTTCCCGACCCGGCCGGAGACCATCCTGCCCACCAACAAGGTGACGGGCTTCCGCAACGCGGTCCGGCAGGAGGGCAAGGACACGATCTTCGCCTACGCCGGACCTGACTGCAACCTCGAGTACCGCTACACGCCCACCGACGGGACCCTCGGCGACCTGGGGCTTGTGTACAAGGGCCGGACCGTCCGTCCCTGCGCCGGAGGTGGTGTGCAGTTGGTCGGTCCCGCCGGCATCCTCAAGGCCGACGACCCGGCGATCAAGCGCACTCTCCGCACGCTGACCCTGGAGAAGGACACCTTGCGGGCCGTCTGGCGGCTCGAAGCGGACAACCTCGCGACAGACGTCGAGTACCGCTTCCGCATCGCCCAGAAGTCGCTCATCGTGGAGACGACGGTTGCGGAGCCGGTTGCCGAGGCGCTGACCCTGGGACGCGTCGAAGGTGTCACCGATCAGAAGCTGGTACAGGTGCCCTACCTGACTTACGGCGGCGGCACCAATGACCCGCGTGTGCTCTACGCCCAGGGCCTGTTCTACTTCACCCAGTTTGACTGGTACGTCTCGGATGCCTCAGTGCTCTATGGTGGCGCTTCGCTGGGACCGGACTGGGCGGTGTGCAACGGTGGCGCTCGCTACAACCCGAAGACCGACGGTACCCGCAACCCGGTGCATGAGCGCCTCTTCCTCACCGCCTCGCCGGACTTCGTCGAGGTGCTTCCGAACATCCCGAATCCGCCGTCACCGTGGAAGGAGGTTCAGGGCGAACGCGTCTGGCGAACCAAGCACGGTGGTGACATCGCTGCGGAGATCGCCGAGGCTACCCACCTGCGCAAGCTTGGCTGTGACAAGGTGACCGTTCGGTATCATGAGGATAGCTGGCGGGACGGCGGCGAGAGCTTCACCTTCCGCCTTAAGGCAGCTCCCGGTCGCGGCGGAGATGCAGCACTCAAGAACTTCGTGCAGTCCGTCCAGGCTCTCGGCTGGCGTGTGGGCCTGTACACGAACTACACGGACTATGCTCCCGTGAACTCGTACTGGAACGAGGACTGGGTCACGCGCACCAGCAACGGGGACTGGCTCCGAGCCTGGATGCGCTGCTATGCGCCGAAGCCCCTGCGGGCTGTGGAGATGGAGGCCCTGCTGGCGCCGCAGATCCAGGCCAAGTTCGGCGAGAACCACAGCTACTGCGACGTCCACACCGCCGTCACGCCCTTCTCGCGGGTTGACTACGACGCCCGCGTGCCCGGCGCAGGGACCTTCCGCCAGGTCTTCGAGTGCTTTGGCCGCCTGCTGTACAACGAGAAGTTGGCGCACAAGGGCCCGGCCTACTCGGAGGGCAACAACCACTGGTGGTACGTCGGTCTCGTGGACGGCAACTACGCCCAGACGCAGGTGGCCTCCAATTCGCCCGAGCGCCTGCTGGTTGACTTCGACCTTCTCAAGATGCACCCGCTCTGCCTGGACTCCGGGCTCAACTACCGCGGCGGCCCCAGGGTCAGTCGTGACCAGCACCTCGCCTGCATCCTCGCCTACGGCCACATCTGCGGCTTCGGTGGTCCCGGTGGCTCCTCCGGCGGCGTGCGCGACTACTACATGCTCCAGCAGACCCAGAAGCGCTACGCCATGGAACCGGTCGCGAAGATCGAGTATGACAACCAGGGCACGCTGGTGGAGATCTCGCAGGCGATCATCACCGACGCCTACAAGAGCGGTCGCGTGCATGTGGTCTACCAGAACGGCACCGAGGTCTACGTGAACGGCAGCCCGAGCCTGTGGTCCCTCAAGACCGCTGCGGGGCAACTGGAGTTGCCGGAGTGGGGCTATGTGGTCTTCCGTCCGGGGGAGAACCCCGCGACCCGTGGCCTGGACCTGCTGACCGCCTCGACGCTGGTTCCCGTCGCCGGTCCCGAGGCAACCTACGGGCCACGCCAGCGAGTCGAGCAGTCGCTGGGCACCGAGCAGTTCTACGCCGACAGTCGCGGTGGCTTCGTGAACCTGGGTGCGCTCGCGCTGGAGGGGACTGCCGCAGTGAAGCGCGATACGGGGGCCTGGTGGCTGATCCCCCAGGACACCTGCGCCGACGTGGCCTTCTCACCGGTCCTGCTTGGCGCGGAAAAGTCAGTCGGGGTCCGCGTGGAGGCCCTCAAGGAAGATGACTCCGCCGGTCCGGCACCGACGCTGCGCTGGAGCCGGGGTCTGCTTCACGTGATTCCAGGTGCGGAGCAGGCCTTCCGGTACCGTCTGACCGCGACTGCCGAGTCACAACCGGCACAGGCCTCCTGCGATACGGTACTGGCCCCGATCGGCGCACAGGTCAGGGTTGCCGTCCCCGCCGGAGCTCGCCGCGATCAGGTCTTCTGGGAAGCGGACGGCCGCCGTCAGCCTGCCGCCGTGCAGTCGCGTGACGGTGGGCTGATCTGCGAGGTCCCGGCCAACCTGCAGCCCGGCAAGCACCTCTGGCTCGGACTGCCGACGGACAAGGACACTCTCTGGCTGGACTTCGTCGCCGCCGCTCCGCTGACCGTGACGCTGGATTCGCCCCTGCCGACAACGCTTCAGCCCGGCGGGCGTCTCGAGTGCACCGCGCATGTCTCCAGCCTGCTTGACGCCGAGGCGCAGGTCAGCACCTCGGCCTCGGTAGCCGGCGGAACCTGTGAGCCGCCGACCGGGGCAGTGCGCGTACCTGCCCGGGGGATCGTCTCCTGGCGGTTCGCGGTCGCACTCCCGGCAACTCCCGGTCGCAGCGACATCGTCTGCCAGGCTAGCAGCGGCACCTACAAGGGGAGCGGCGCTCTGGCAGTGAGCACCGAGTCCGTGTACCCGATCGTCGCCGACCTGCTGGACCCGAACCGGCCCTTCAACCGTGGTCGCTGCGTCCGTGGCGGTCAGGAGATAGAGGGCTTCGGCGTGGTCGAGGAGGGCAGCTTCGAGCCCATGGCCGGGACCTGCGGCGGCGTGACCCGCAACGGCTTTTTCTCGCATCCGCCCTATGCGAACGGGAAGGTCGGCTACAGCTTCGCCGTCTGGGATATCGCCTTGCCCGCGGGGCACACGAGTGCCTTCACCACCCAGATCGGCATGCGCGACGGCCTGCATACCACCGACGGCGTGACCTTCAAGGTGGTGGTCATCGACGCCGCCGGGAAGGCGACGGAGCTGTTCTCACGCCATCACGACGAGTTGCGCTGGGAGCCGGTGACGGTTGACCTGAAGGCCTTCGCGGGGCAGAAGATCCGCCTCAAGCTCATCGCGGACTGCGGCCCTGCCAACAACACGACCGCCGACCACGCCTTCTGGGCGGAGCCGAAGGTGATCGTCAGGGACGAGGCTGCGCGGGAGACCATCGTCACCGCCGCCGCGAAGTAGGCCTCGGCGAAGGCGACCCGTGGTCAGGGCTCGTCATGTAGGGGCGAGCTGCCACCGCCTAGCCGCTGCGTCCAGCCAGTATGCTTACGGTTTTCTGGCGAAGGGATTGAGCGATCCGCGACCAAGCCTGGTCGCGCCTATTCCAGTGCCTGCTGCTGACAGGATGTCCATCAGTGGGCAAGGCTTGGAGTGCGCCAAAGGGAAGGTCCTGCCAGACGCAGTCTCGGATGATCACGGGCACAACCGTTGCCTCGCCTGCCTGGTGACGCTCCAGTGCTCTTTGTGCTTCGACCTTGTAGCAGTAGTCGGAGCCGATGAAGTCGGCGCTGACCAAGAGCAAGACTAACTCAGCCGTCTCGAGGTGCTCACTGATCTCGCTGCGCCATTCGTCACCAGGCCCCATTCTGTCATCGTACCAGAGCTCTACCAGCTTGCTGCGTCGGAGCGGGCTCAGCTGTGCCAACAACTCGTCGAGCAGCCGTCTGTCCTTGTGCGAATAGGATATGAACACTTGGACCGGCCGAGAGGGCGGCGCGCATGGCGCGGGACTCCGCATCGTTGTCAGGTAGTCGCGGTCCTCAATCACCTTGAGTATCGTCGACCTCGTCGACGGGCGAAGCCGGTCGTCAGCAACCTCACGCATTCGACGCAGCCCATCTACCACCTGTCGGCCGTGGCGCTTGGTCAACTCCCAGAGCTTCTGTACGGTCTCCCTCTCGTCCGCCTCTGGGAGCCAATCCACAACCATCGCCAGTTCCGACACCATCCTTGTGTAGAACTCCTCCTGGCTGTAGCTCTCAAAGTCCGAGGCCTGTTGGAGGTAGTCGATCACAGCCCCCTTGACCCTGCCATCGGGAACGTCTTGCTTGACGAAGTCAACTGCGTAGAACCCTGCGTCGTCACAGTCCTCCAACCCGGCAGCGTATTCGGAAAACCTCCGGTCGATGCATTGTGAACACCCCCCACAGTGGGTGCTCTGGCCCCCAGTCTTCCTCGTCTTGCTGCAGGAGACTGAGCTGGACAGCAGATCAGACTGCCCACGTTCGCGCAGCAACGCCATGGTGTCGGTCTTGGTCCTCCAGAGGAACGGCGTCTCGATGCTAAACGGGGCTCCACTGACCTCCGAGAACAGCTCCGCCAGCAGCGCGATGGTTCGTGGGTGCGTTGTCCTACTTGCCCGTGCGTTCATGAGGTCTTGCCGTCTCGCGAAGTTCAGCGATGTGATTCCATTCTCGTACACGTGAATGCGGTTGGTTCCGACGGAACTGGCGCACGCGAATGCGATGGTCGCGTAGAGCAAGAAGCGGCTGCGCTGCGTCTCCTCGTGCTGGCTTGAGCCTATCAGACCGCACTTGAAGGGCACCGGCGTCACTCTGTTGGGGAACCTCTCGTCCAGCGCCCTAATCAGTCCATCCTGTGTCCTCGCGATGGAGCTCTGCGACCTGTGACTGACCAGCATGACCGGGCCACCGGTGGAGGAGAGCTGCTCGACGGCTCCCGCCAATGAGTCCACACCACCCGAGAGCAGAGTCACCTCGCTTCCTGTCCTGCAAACACACCCCGGACGGTCAAAGAGGTTCTCTGGGACGTCGTTGGTGCTTCTCTCGAACCGCAGCTCCACACGAGCTTCACCTGACAGGAACAGGAGCAAGTCGCTGAGCTGTTGCCCGGCCTCTGACGTGGACCAGAAGTCGAAGTCACGAACACGGAACCAGAACTCCAGATTCCTGCCCCACGAGTGGTACTCGACAGCGTCCCTGTGGCCTCTCGGGATCAGGCGGTCCGCGCAGTAGATGTAGGACGCTATCTCGATGAGGTCTTTGGCCCTAGCCGACAGGTGATAGACGCTGTTGATGAACCCGGGAAGGCCAATCCGCACATTAGGAACTACTGCCTGCCCGCGTCGCCACTCGAGCCGGTGAATCGCTGCATCGCCGTGGCCCCCTGCTCCGGGGTTCGCTCCACCGCACAGGATCACGTGAGGGTGCCGGGTCATGCCCTTGACCCCTCCCTCGTCATCTCATCTCGCAGCTTCGTCAGCGCGTAGTTGAAAACCCCCCGAATGCTGGACTTGGGCGGCATGCCCTTCTGTGCGTGCTTGTTGAACCATCCCGCAGCGAGAGACTGTGTGATCTTCGAAGTCTCGAGCGCGTGCTGAGACACGTCGGCCAGGTAACTCTGAAGGTCGGCTCGTACCTGGTCGCTGTGCGAGAGCGAGGGGCCAACGGCGGACAGCTCACGCTCCAGGAAATACCTCAGATAGCGCTCTACAATCTTGGAGAAGAACAAGCGCGAGAGTTCGCAGAAGCCTCGACCGCTCTGCAGCGCGTCCCAGGTGCTGTCCGCGCAGCCGAAGCCTTCGAACAGGCTGACGTCCTGAACGCGATGCGTCTGGTACCACAAGGCCAACGCATCGGCTCCCGCGGCCGCTGACAGCTCGCGGTACTCGGGAGACGAGTCGATCGATGCGAGGCGAGAACGCAGGACTCGCACGAGGCGCAAGGGCGTCAGTGGCCCGCCGTCGTCCAGTCCCGGCATACCGCTGAGGCCACCCGTTCTCGCCCGCACGGACAACTCAACGAGGAAACTGAAGGCTTCAAGCGGTGCAGGGTCATCCTGGAACCACCTAAGCCTACTGCGTGTCGCTCGTAGGGTCTCGCCAGCGATGGTGCCGACGTCGTACTCGCCGCCCGTCAGCGACCCTACATCGGCCACGATGCTGCGCCATCGCTTGCTCTTTGGGAGTACACCGATCCGCTCGTGACCCATGGCGTCACCCCTCGAGGGATGTCCGGCTGCTTCCTAGCGGTCGACGGCCGCACCTTCCAACAGATATTCTGTCGAAAGATACGCATTGCAGAGCAGGGGTCATGCATGCGGCGTCTTTCCCACACCCAAGGCCGAGTGCCGTGTCCATTTCGCCATAGCATGGCATTTACCTTCGACGCTTTCGTGCGCATCGCACTGCCGCCACAGCATCGTGTACACACTAGATCGAACGGGCCGTGTCTCGCGGGACGCCTGCCTGAAGCAAGCACCCTCAGCCTTTCAGCGTACGCCCTGAAGGTGCCACCGGCTCGCGTGCGCAATCCTGTGTGCGTCCTGGTCCGGCCCTGGCGGGAGGACTGAGCACAAGGGCGGGCGGCGCATGAAGCAGCTCTTTGCCCGCGAGACGCTCAGCCAGGTGTACGAAGGAATGAAGGGTGAGAACCGGCTCCGGCGAGTGCTGGGGCCGGTCGGTCTCACCTCCCTCGGGATCGGGTGCGTCATCGGCGCCGGGATCTTCGCCATCACCGGTCTCGTCGCCCATGACAAGACGGGACCGGCGCTCATCGTCTCCTTCGTGGTCGCCGGTGTGGCTGGTGATCGGCATGGTGGTCTACTTCGGCTACGGCCGCCGCCACAGCCACCTGGGCCGGAGACTCGCGCAGGGCGAAGAGACCCAACTCGCCTCCGAGGAATCGGGCGAGTAGGCTCAGACAGGCACTCAGCGACGACCCACCAGTGCACCTTCACCCAACAGCCACCCTTCTCCCGGGTGGCTGTTTCGTCTCTGCATGCTCCTCGGCAGGAACCTGCCCTGTCGTGCCGAAGGAGAGGAGGCCGGCTTACGGTTTGGTGCCACTGGGGAGGCGAGGACTGTGAGAGTGTGCCCTTTCCGGCCAGGATTGCTGCTGGTGCCGCTCCTTGCCTGGGCCCAGCCTACGGACACAGAGGCAAGGCAGCAGCAGATGCGCGAGTACGTGGCGGCCGAGCGCGTTTGGGCAGAAGACGGCCTCACCGCGTCCATCTCCGACTGCCACACCGACGTCCCCTTCCTCGATGACTACCGTCCTTCCGAGTACCTGCCCCTGGCTGAGATGCCGCGTGCCCGAGCCCGTGGCTTCCTCCTCGTATCGCCGGGTGTCTACGAGATGGACGCCGCCGGGTTCTGTCTCCACGCCGGAGCCTACCGGCCCTCTCGTGGCGATGGCTATGCACCGGGGCCCCTTGTCGGGCGAGCCTCAGGGCCGGTCCACGAGGTCCTGTGGAACTGGGCCGAGCACCCCGAGATCAAGCAGCGGGAGGTCCAGTGCCTGCTCTGGGCACTGGTGGGACGGATGGAAGTGGATCGCCTGAAGCCGGAGATCCAGCGGACCGCCAGGGCGCTGCTGAGCGAGAAGGGACTTGCGGCGGCGAGGACCCAGCAACGGGGTCCGCGTCCGGAGCAGCCGGAGCTGATCAGTCCCGAGTTGCAGGCTGAGCTCGAGGCTGCCGGGGCCCAGATGAACACAGACACTGCGCAGCCCAGGCAGGAGATGGAGGCGGCCTCCAAGGCCTTCGAGGAACTCACCGCACGCCTCGAAGGGGGAGAGCAGGTCGACCAGAAAGAGCTTGCAGCCGCTCTCGAGAGAGTGTTGAAGGCACAGCAAGCCGTGCTGCAGCCGACTGCACAGGCCGTGACCCGGATTCAGGCTGCTGCCGCGAAGCTGGAGGAGGCTCTGTCCGCACTGAGCGCACCCTACAGTGAACTGGAGCGCGTCGCCGTTCCGGAGGGCAACCCGGATCCGCCCGCAGGTAGCCGCAAGATCCCCACCGGACGCTGGTCCTATCAGGCCGGCGGGGTCTTCGTGCGCTACCTGCCCGAAGACTACACCCGAGTCCGCGTCGAGGTCTCGCTGCCACCGGCCTTCACGGTCCGGCGCGATGCTCTGGGCCGAATCTGCGACCTGACGAGCGAAGCCGGTAGCGCGGTTAGCTTCGCCTGGGCAGAGCCTGCTGTGCCACTCGCGGTGCCCGGCGACGACGCGGTACGCGGCTATGCACTCACAAGCCTGCAGGTCACGAAGTCAGGCACGAAGGGAGCGCCGACGGCGGTCTCCGGCTGGGCCTTCGTCGGTGTGCCCTCGGGGAAAGGGGCGCCGCAGGACGCCGGTGCCTTCACGGGTGTCGAGGCGAAATATCGTGCGGCGCTGCAGCACCGCGCTGAGGTGCTTGACCTGGTGAAGGCTCTGTCGAAGCCCACCGCCGGGGCCGGTGAGGCACAGACACAGGTCTCGCTGGAGAGCCTTGCGGACGCCCTGGACCTGGGAAGCCTGGCAGAGGCGCTCCGACCGATGGCCAAGAGCTCGAAGGGGTCTGCCGGAGCGTTGCGAGTGGTCCAGGAGGCCTGGCAGGCTGCCCTCTGTGAGCGCGTCGCCGACCTTCCCGGGGCGCAGGCAAGCCCAACTTCCGGGCCATCCCCACAGACCTCAAACCGCCCGTGCTCACCAGGCCCTGCAGGGCCGCAAGTCACACTGGAGCCGAGAGTCCGCTTCGCCGCCTTCTCCGGGATGGGCGGCCTCGGGCTGACGCTGACTCAGAGGCAGATCGGTCCCGGCCTGCCGACCTTCGACCCCGGTGCCAGCGTGGTTACGCCGGGCAACTCGGCTCGCCAGCGGCTGGGAATCGGGCCGGTACAGAGTCCGGTGGCCGAGCCGAAGGAGATGCTCCAGAAGGCCGTCGATAGCTGCGACTTTCTGAAGGGCCTGCTGGACGTCTTCAATGGCCTGACGGACCCGCTCGGCTTCCTCATGGAGAAGCTCGGGCTGGGTGCCGGTGGGCTGCCGGGGATGATGCTGGACGGGATGCTGGGCTGGATCTTCGATGCGGCAGCGGGGATCGCACAGGCCCTCGGAGGAGATCCGCCGCGCGCCGACTTCCGCGAGTTCACGCTGCCACCTCCGCCGGTCTTGCCCCAGTACGTGGCCGGTGAAGGGCTGTCTGAGGACAGGGCACGGGCCGGCAACGATGCAGCCTCGGCCTTCCTGCGGATGTACGAGTCGCTGCGAGCCGCCCAGATCGCCGGTGATCGTCTGGGAGGTGCCCTGGAGGCCTGCGACGAGGACTGGGCTCGGCGCCAGGCGAGGGCCTTCGTCTATCACAAGCGCGTGGCCGGTCTTCGTATGGTGACCGCCGCAGACCGGTACAGCGCGCTCCTCAAGGTGATGGAGCAGGAGGGTGCCGAGGACCGGCGACTCACTGAAGCCGAAGTGGCGTCCTGGCAGGCAAGGCTACGCACCGAGGGTTTCAACGAGGCTTCCCTCAAGGCGGCACGGCAACTGGGGCTCAGCGAGGAGGAGATCGAGGCTGCTCGCCTACGTCGCCTGGCAGTAACGTGGGAGGACCTGCCTGACGAGGGCCTCCTCTCGACGGGCAGCGCTGTGGCGACCAGCCTTCGGGCAGTGGGCAGGCACTGGAGTCGGCTGCCGGAGCTTCCGGCGCCAGAGATGGAGTAGACAGCAGAGGTAGCGGCTATGGATAACGATAAGGGGACAGGAGCCATGGCTCCTGTCCCCTTCTGTTTCCGTAGCGATATAGCCCGCGGGACTTCCCGCCCTGGGTCAGCTTAGTCCTGATCGCAGCGGACGATCACCCGCAGAACTCCCTCCGGGCGCTCCTGGGCGGCCTTGAAGGCTTCCACCACGTCGTCGAGCTTGAACTCCTGGAAGGGGAACAGGTCGAGATCGACCTCGCCGGTCTCGACGAGTCGCACACACTCGCCCAGCGTGTTCCGGGAGCGTCGCGAGAAGGTCACGGTGAGCTCCTTGCGCCGGGGAATGGTGGAGTTGAAGGTAACCTCGTCGGGGTGCGGGATGCCGACGACGATCACGCGACCGGCCGGCCGGGCAAGCTTCATGGCCTGCTGCGGTGCCTCGTTGTCGCCGGAGCACTCAAAGACGACGTCGGGCTGCATGGTCGGCTCGGCCATCAGCTCTTCGAGTTCCTCCGCGGAGGCGGCAACGAACTTGGCGCCCATCTTCCGCGGCAGCTCCTGGCGGTCGACCTTCGGCTCGGCGACGCTGATGTCGGTGTGTCCGTAGGCCTTCGCGGCGGCCATCACGCACATACCGATGGTGCCGGCGCCGAGGATGGCGATCTTCTCGCCGGGCTGGAGGTTGGCCAGTCGCACCGCATGCACACCGACCCCCAGGGGCTCCATCAGCGCGGCCTTCACCGGGCTGACTTCGGGATCGACCGCATGGACCGCGAAGGGCGGGCAGTTCATGTACTCGCGCAGCGCCCCGTCTTCGTTGGGGTAGCTGGGGAAGATCACGTGGCGGCAGATGTTCTCGAGGCCGCGCAGGCAGCTATCGCACTTGCCGCAGGGCCAGGTGGGCTCGACGGCCACCCGCGTGCCCACGGCAGGTCCCTCAACACCCTCACCGAGAGCGGCGACGACACCGGAGAACTCATGGCCCTGGATCATCGGGTGATCCGGCCAGACACCGCCGGAGTGGCCGTCCTCGTACATGTTGACGTCGGAGGCGCAGATAGCTACGGCCTGAATCTTGACGAGGATCTTGCCCGGCTGCACTTCAACTGGCGGGTCGTCGACCAGGCGCACGTCACGAGCGGCGAACAAACGAGCAGCTTTCATCGGTCCACAATCTCCTTCGAGGCCCGGGAGACTACCGGAAGGAGCCCGGCAGCACCGCACCACATTCCCAATACTGGGCTGATTGTACCCTCAGCCGTTGGTGGCGTCCAGTGGGCGCACCGTCAGTGCGCTGTGCCCTCGGCGCGGGCGAAGATATGCAGGTTGGACAGGAGACCTGAGCGGGCATTGTGCTCCCGCATCGACTCACGTGGGCAATGCACCAGGAGCTCAGGCAGCCACCGGTGCGGACGGGCCGAGGCATAGCGCCGGCGGACTCTCGGCGAGGGCAGCACGGTCCAGCCTGCCTTGGACACGATCCCCTTCAGCGTGTCGAGGGTGTAGAACTGCGCATGATGGGGCGGCCCGACATAGGGAACCTTCGGCCCAAGGCGCAGGATCTTCTGGAAGTTGGGAACCTCAATGTAGACCACGCCGCCGGGCGCCATCCGCTCGCGCAGGGCTCCCAGGTAGTCGACCGGGTCCTGGAAGTGCTCCACCACGTGCGTCGCCGTCACCGCATCGAGCGGCGGAAGCCAGTCTGGGAAGTCGGTGGGATGCACCGACCAGAAGGCGCGGAACCCCAGCTTCTCCGTCTCAGCGACGGCGTGGTGAGAGATGTCCGTACCGAAGGGCGTCCAGCCGAGGGTCTTCGCCGCGAACAGGTAGTAGCCCATCGAGCAGCCGATGTCGAGCAGATTCCCGGGTGGCTGCCGGTACTCCTCCAGGTAGTGGATCCAGCGCTTGGCGCGCCGCTGCCGAAAGCGCCACTTGCGGTCATACTCCATGCCCTTGTAGTAGTCGGCGTCATAGAGTTCCTCGGCCTCTTCGGCATACCCCTCGGGGACCTCGGCTCTTGCCATTCCGCAGGCGTCGCAGACCAAGACGTCGATACCATGCTGCGTGTCCCATCTCCGCAGGTTGCTAGACCCACACAGGTCACAAGGACGTGGCATTGATCGTGGCTCCATTGTTGCAGCTGATTGGGGTGGGGAGAATGGGTAAAGGGTAGACAGGTTGGTCGCAAAGGTCAAGGGTAGAGCCCGAAGTAAGGGCAGGCCTTGTGAAGTTGGCACCCAGGCTGTACACTCCCCCGCAAGATTGTCTGCGGGTCGCCCGCTAAAGGACCGGAGCGTGAAACCCTATGCTTGGAAAGTCGATCCGTCTTGAGCGCATCTGCAACCGTCTCGACGGCCGTACCGTTATCGTCCCCATGGACCACGGTGTGACGATGGGCCCGATCCCCGGCCTCATCGATATGCCCGCCGCCGTAGACAAAGTTGCCGGCGGTGGCGCCGACGCCGTCCTGGGACATGTCGGCCTGCCCCTCATGGGTCATCGTGGCTACGGCCGCGACGTAGGCCTCATCTTGCACCTGTCCGCCAGCACCTCACTGGCTCCCGACCCGAACCGCAAGGTCCTGGTAAGCAGCGTCGAGCGGGCCATCAGGTACGGTGCCGATGCCGTCTCGATCCATGTGAATCTGGGCGCCCAGGACGAGAGCGACATGCTGCGCGACTTCGGCAAGGTCGCCCGCAAGTGCGAGAACTGGCAGATGCCGCTGGTCGCCATGGTCTACACGCGAGGGGCCAAGATCCAGAGCGAGTATGACGTGAAGGTCGTCCGCCATGCCGCTCGGGTGGCTGCTGAGATCGGGGCCGACGTGGTCAAGGTCAACTACACCGGCAGCGCCGACACCTTCCGCGAGGTCGTCGAGGGCTGCGGTGGTCATCGTGTTGGCGGCATCAAGGTCGTCATCGCCGGTGGCGAGAAGATGGAGACCGACCGCGAGATACTCGAGATGGTCCAGGGGGCGATCGAAGCCGGCAGCGCGGGTGTCTCCATCGGACGCAACGCCTTCCAGCACGAGCGGCCTGACCTCATCGTCGCCGCCATCGTCGCTCTCGTCCACGGCCACAAGAGCCTCGAGGAAGCCCTGGAGATCGTGCAGCGGAACTGACTTGGCCTTTCTGGATCGTCGAGACGGAGGAGCGAAGACCCGGCCATGAAACTCGTATGGGTACAGGCAGACCCCTGGGATAAGGACCTCGTGACGGCAGCCCTGGAATCCGGCGCCGACGGCGTCCTGATTCCGGCGGGAAAGAGCGACCAGGTGAGGTCCCTCGGGCTCATCACCACCATCGCGCCCGATGGTGACCTCAAGCTGGGCGAGCAGGTCCTGCAGGTTGACATCACCGGCAAGGAGGGCGAACGAGCCGCCCTGGCCGCCGGGAAGGCAGGCCTGGTGATCGTCCGCGCTACCGACTGGACCGTCATCCCGCTGGAGAACCTCATCGCCGAGGGCGCCCGAGTCATCGCACAGGTTCGGTCGGCCCAGGAGGCGCTGCTCGCCGTCACCACTCTCGAGAGCGGGACAGCCGGTGTGCTGCTCGTCACCGACGACCCGGCCGAGATCAAGCGTACCGTCGCCGCGGTCAAGAGCGAGGCGGAGCAGGTGCATCTGCAGCCCGCGACGATCACCGAGGTGCGACCGGCGGGAATGGGCGACCGCGTCTGCGTCGACACCTGCACCAACATGGGCGTCGGTGAGGGAATGCTCGTCGGCAACAGCAGTGCTGCGATGTTCCTGGTCCACTGCGAGTGCGTGGAGAACCCCTATGTCGCCTGCCGTCCCTTCCGCGTGAACGCCGGGCCGGTCCATGCCTATGTCCAGGTGCCCGGTGAGCGAACGCGCTACCTCTCGGAGTTGCAGAGCGGTGACGAGGCGCTGATCGTGAGCTTTGAGGGCAAGACGCGCGTCACAACCGTGGGCCGCTCGAAGGTCGAGCGCCGCCCCCTGCTACTGGTGCGGGCGCAGGCTGAAGGCAAGGAGCTGTCGGCGATCCTGCAGAATGCGGAGACGATTCGCCTGGTCACCCCCGAGGGCCGTCCGGTGAGTGTGGTGGAGCTGAAGCCGGGGATGCAAGTGCTGGTGCAACTGGAGAGTGCCGGCAGGCACTTCGGCGTGAAGATCGAGGAGACCATCCAGGAGCAGTAATCCCGGGGGCCAACCAAGAGGGCCAGGAGGCGATCGGCTTGGCAGGCCCGTGAGGCCTCCGGCAGGTCAGGCATCCTGGCTCTTTTCGTCAGTGCTCGGAGACGGGCAGGGCGGCTCCTGCGAGAAGGTGGCCAGTCGCGCCGCCATGGCACGGAACCGGACTACCCCGATCAGAGCCGTCACGAAAGCCACCGGGACCAGCGCCCAGCCAAGGGTCTCCCAGGCCGCCGAGCCGCCGAACTTCACAAGCGATACCCCCGTTACTGCCACTCCCAGCGCCGTGCGCAGGTAGGCAAGGAAGGTCCGCTCATTGGCGAGCTGCGTGCGGTCTGCCGCCAGGTAGTCGCGCAGGATGAGGCTGTCTGGAGGAACGTCATCGTAGGGCGTCTTCGCCATTGCCGTCACCACCAAGGTCTGCTTGTGTCTTGCTCTGAGTTGCGTTCTGCCGGAAGGGGAAGGACAAGGCAGAGGGATTGCCTCAGCCGCCGTGGCGTCCGAGGACCTTGTGCAGGAAGTGGCCCGTGTGCGAGGCTTTGTTCTTCGCGACCTCTTCGGGCGTCCCGGCAGCCACAACCTGTCCCCCACCTCTGCCGCCTTCGGGGCCGAGGTCAATCACCCAGTCGGCTCTGCGGATCACATCGAGGTTGTGCTCGATCACCAGCACGGTGTTGCCCGCATCCACTAGCCGGTTGAGGACCTCCATCAGCTTCTCGATGTCGGCGAAGTGCAGGCCGGTGGTCGGCTCGTCGAGGATGTACAGCGTCTGCCCGGTACCGATCTTGGATAGCTCCCGCGCGAGCTTCACCCGCTGAGCTTCTCCGCCGGAGAGCGTCGTCGCCGACTGCCCCAGCGTAAGGTAGTCGAGGCCGACCTCCTTGAGGGTGCGCAGGACGCGCTCAATCTGCGGGAGGTTCTGCATCAGGTCGAGGGCTTCGGAGATGGTGAGGTTCAGCACGTCGGCGATGTTCTTGCCCTTGTAGTGAACCTGCAGCGTCTCACGGTCGTAGCGCGTGCCGCCGCACTGGTCGCAGGGGACGTACACGTCCGGCAGGAAGTGCATCTCGATCTTCACCACGCCGTCGCCCTGACAGGCTTCGCAGCGTCCGCCGCGCACATTGAAGCTGAACCGGCCCGGCTTGTAGCCCCGGACCTTCGCTTCGGGTGTCGAGGCGAAGAGCGTGCGAAGGTGGGCGAAGACTCCCGAGTAGGTGGCGGGATTCGAGCGTGGTGTGCGGCCAATCGGGCTCTGGTCGATGTTGACGATCTTGTCGATGTGCTCGACGCCGAGGATCGACTTGTGCGCCCCGACGCGCTCCGTCGAGTTGTACAGCCTCTTGCGGAGCGCCGCATACAGCACGTCGTGTACCAGCGTGCTCTTGCCCGACCCGGAGACCCCTGTCACACACACCAGGGACCCCAGCGGGATCTTGACGTTCACGTCTCTGAGGTTGTGTTCGGAGGCTCCGCGGATCTCCAGGCACCGACCGTTGCCGGGCCGACGAACCTCGGGCAAGGGCATCTCCAGCTCGCCGGTGAGGTAGCGGCCGGTGATGGACTTGCGGCTGGCCTTCATCCCCGCCACATCGCCCGCGTAGATGACCTCACCACCACGAACTCCGGCACCCGGTCCGAACTCCACCACGTAGTCGGCGGCCTCGATCGTCATGGGATCGTGCTCAACGACCAGCACCGTGTTGCCCAGATCGCGCAGGTCGATCACCATCTGCAACAGCCGGTCGTGATCGCGCAGATGCAGACCGATGCTGGGCTCGTCGAGGATGTACAGCACACCGGCGAGGCCGGAGCCCATCTGCGTGGCAAGGCGGATCCGCTGGGCCTCGCCGCCGGAGAGACTCGGGGCCGCACGGTCGAGGGTCAGGTAGCCGACGCCGACCTGCTTCATGAAGCTGAGCCGCGCTCGCACCTCGTGGAGCAACTCGGCGGCAATCACACCGCCGGTGTTGCCCAGGTCCAACTGCTCGAAAAACTCGAGTGCGCTCTCGACATCGAGAGCCGTTACCTCGGCCAGGTTGCGCCCGTCGATGAGCACCGACAGCGCCTCCTGACGCAGTCGAGTGCCATGACACTCGGGGCAGGTCACCTGGGCGTAGAAGCGGCTGTAGAAATCGCGACCGGCCTTCGAGCGTGTCTCCTTGCGCCTGCGTTCGCTGGCCGGGATGAGCCCCTCGAAGGCCTTCGTGTAGCTGTACTCGTGGCCCCCGCGGGTGACGTAGGAGAAGTCGATCTTGTCCTCACCGGAGCCGTAGAGAACCACCTGGCGTGCCTGCTCGGAGAGCTCGCGCCAGGGCGTCTTGAGGTCGAAGCCGTAGTGCTTGGCCAGCCCACGCAGCAGGTGCTCGACGTGCGGCGTTCGGGCGTGGCCGAGAATCTCCAGCGCGCCGTTCAGTAGTGACTGGTTGGGATCGGCAACGAACAGCTCAGGGGCGATGTCCTCGCGCGTCCCCAGGCCGCCGCAGCTCGGGCACATTCCCATCGGGCTGTTGAAGGAGAACATTCCCGGGGTCATCGGCGGGAAGGTGATGCCGCAGGTCGGGCAGGCGAAGCGGGTCGAGAAGATCATGTCCTCGCCGCCCAGGACGTTGATGATCGTGGTATCGTCGCCCTCGGACAGCGCCAACTCGACGGAATCGGCCAGACGCGAGTGCACGTTGGCATCGACGACCAGGCGGTCAATGACGATCTCCAGCTCGTGTCCGTCGCCCTTGAGGTCGACGCCCTCGGAGAGGTCGACGACTTCGCCGTCGATCCGCGCCCGAATGTATCCCGCGCGACGAGCCGCCCGCAGAGCGTCACGCTGCTTGGTCTCGGCCGACAGCGGCGCGAGAACCAGAAGGCGGGTGCCCTCGGGCAGCGCCAGCACGCGGTCGACAATCTGCTGCACGGTGTAGGCGGCGATCTCCTGCCCGCACTGGTAGCAGTGAGGTCGGCCCAGGCGAGCGTAGAGGACGCGCAGGTAGTGGTGAATCTCGGTGATGGTGGCGACGGTGGAGCGAGGGTTGCTGCTGGCCGACTTCTGGTCAATGGCAATGGCGGGAGACAGCCCGTCGATGTGGTCGACCTGCGGGCGCGCCATGACCCCCAGGACCTGCCGAGCGTGGGTCGACAGGGACTCGACATAGCGCCGCTGGCCCTCGGCGTAGATGGTGTCGAAGGCCATCGAGGACTTCCCGGAACCGCTGACGCCGCAGAACACCACAAGGGCGTCTCGGGGGAGTTCGAGACTGACGTCCTTCAGGTTGTGTTCCCGTGCACCATAGACACGGATGCTCTCGTGAGCCATTGCCGATCCCGGAGGCCCAGTGCCACCACAGGCAGAACTTCGTCAGAAGGTGTGAATCCTACCACCGCCAGGCCACCGGGTCAACGTGCCGGGGGCAAAACGGGGCCTCACGCAGGGCCCAGAGCTCCTCAGCCTCCCATGGGTCGCATCGGTTGCTTGCGGCCGCCGGTCTTCTGCAGCGTCTCCATGAGTAGACTGACCGCCTTCTCAATCTGCGGGTCCTTGCCGTCGCGGTAGTCCTCGTAGGAGAAAGGCACCTCGTAGTCCGGCTTCACGCCCAGGTTCTCCAGGTCGATGCCGTCCATCGTGTACCAGCCGACCCAGGGCACACGGAACCGGAACCCGTTGACCAGCGTGCGATCGGAGGTGCCGATGACCATGCCTGAGGTCGTCCTTCCGACCAGCGGGCCCAGGCCCTTCTGGCGGAACCCGTTCGGGAAGATCTCGGCGTCCGAGGCGGAGTGCTCGTTGATGAGCAGCGCCTTCGGCCCGTCGAACTGCGAGAAGGGTGAGGAGCGAAGAGGCGTGTTGCGAGCCGCGTTCCAGGCGTGGACAGTCTTGGTGAGGTCCTCCAGCAGGCGGTCGTGTGTGTTGCCGCCGCCGTTGTTGCGCACGTCAAGCAGCAGTGCCTCGCAATGCTGCGCGGCACCGTTGAGCTCGCGCTCGAAGCGAGTGAAGGAGGCATCGTCCATGGAGCGGATATGCAGGTAGTAGACCTTGCCCCCGGACAGCTTGGTGGTCATCTCGCGGTTCCTGCGCAGCCAGTCCTGGTAGCGCAGCTCACCCACAGTCCCCAGGGAGATGGGCTTGGCGGAGACCTCCCGGGCACCCTCGGCTTTCGGTTCCTTGTTGACCTTGAGCTTGAGGCGCTCGCCCTCGCGGTTGCTGAGGAGCCGGCAGAAGTCCTCGTTGTTGGAGACCTCCTTGCCGTCGATACTCAGGAGGTACTCACCCGCAGCCACCCTGGCTTCGGGTAGGTCCAGCGGCCCGTTGGGAAGGACCTCGAGGACTTTGATACCCGGGCCACGGTACTTCGGGTCTGCCACGATTCCCAGACTTGCCGTGGACGGCCCGGTCGGAGCAGTGCCGCCGGAGATGCCCAGGTGCGAGCCGTCGAGCTCGCCGATCATACGTCCGATCAGGTGCTGCAGGTCGTCCCGCCCGAGGGTGCCGTCACAGAGCAGGCTGTAGCGCTTGTACTGCGCCGGCCAGTCGACACCGTGCAGGTTGGCCGAGTAGAAGCTCTCGTCGAGCATCGCCCAGGCCTGGCGGAGCGCTTCCTTCTGCACCAGCCGGTCGTCGGTGTGGATCTTCGCTTTCCAGGAGATGTCCGTCGGGTTCCCGCCGGCGATCGGGGCCTTCTTGAGCTTGCCGCCATCAAGGAAGAAGAGAGCCTTGCCGTCCTCCTGTAGCCGCAGGGCACCCAGGTCGAAGCTGCCCGTTACCAGACGCCGCTGGTTCTTGCCGTCCGGGTCCATCGCCCAGATCTCGCGCCCCTTGATGTAGAGGAGAGTCTTGCCATCGGGCGTGACGATCAGGCTGCTCTCGTTATCCGGGGTATTCGTCAGGCACTTGGCGCGCTCATAGATCTCGGTGAAGTCGATCTCGAAGGGGTCGATGGTCGTGTACTTCCAGGGCTTCTCCTCAGTCTTCTCAGCAGCCGGTTTCTCCTCCGTCTTGGACTTGTTCTCCTCGGTGGCAGCAGCGGCCGGCTTCTCGGTCTTCTTCTCCTTCTCCTTTTCCTTCTTCTCTTTCTCCTTGTCGGCCAGTTGCTGCTCGTAGTCCTCGAACTTGGCGGGCTCACGCTGGAGCTCCACCGAGTAGATCTCCGTGTTCCCCTCTCGACTGGAGGCGAAGTAGATGCGCTTGCCGTCGGGCGACCACCAGGGCGTCCAGCTTCCCTTCGGTTCGCGGGTGATGTTTACCCACTCGCCACCGGCCAGAGGCTTGACGAACAGGTCGGTGCCGGAACGCGGGTCATCGATCTGGGCCAGGACCCAGCGACCGTCCGGAGAGATGCGCACTTCCTGGATATTGGGGTCGCTGAGGAACCGGGTGACCTCGCCGGTCTGCGGATCAGCCGCGAAGATGCCGTCGCCACCGGCGTTATGACGGAACAGGAGCTTCTTGCCATCCGGCGTGTACCCGATCAGGTCGAGGTAGAACTTGTCGTCATGCACGAGCCTTCGCTTCTGCCGGGTAGCGCCGTCAACTACCCAGATCGACTCCGCCGGCTCCTGTTGGGTGGTGTAGGCGAGCTGCTTGCCGTCGGGTGACCAGAAGTAGTCGCCCTCGAAGCCCTGCCAGTCGGTGAGGCGGATCGAATCGTTCTTGAGGTCGGGCTTCACGAAGAGGATGTCGTCGCGGACGCGGACCGCCACCAGCGACCCGTCGCGGTTGACCTCCATCTCCTGGATGCCGTCGGTCAGCGTGGTATCGGTCTCGAAGGTCTGGCGGTAGTCAACCGGGGCGTGCAGGGCGATCCTCAGGGGAGTGCCGCCGGTAGTGGGCATGCGCCAGAGGTCGAAGTTCCACTCGAACGCCAGCCACTTGCCGTCGCGGGAGATCTGCAGGAAGTTGACGGCGTCGGTGTCGAAGGAGGTGAGCCGGCGCACCCGGCTATCGGCCAGGTTCATCTCGAAGACGTTCGGTCGGCAGTTGCGCTCACTGACGAAGAAGACACGCTTGCCATCCGCACTCATCACGGGCCAGTTGTCCATCCCCGGATTGTCGGTGAGCAGTTTCAGCGTGTCCTGACGCGTGTCGTACATCGCAAGCTCGGCATTGGCCGATCCCGTGTAGCCCTTGCGCCACCACGTGATACCGTCGCGAATTCCCAACACATAGCGGCCGTCGGGGCTGTAGCTGTTGGCCGACACCGAGCACACGTCGCGCAGCACCGGATGCACGTAGCCGGTCTTCAGCTCGATCTCATAGGGTGCCAAGCGGTCGTGGTCGCGGGCGGAGCTGAACAAGAGCTTCGTACCGTCGGGCGACCAGTCGGTCAGGGTGTCGCCGCCGCTGTGGTAGGTGACGCGCTGAATCTCCCCGCCACCGGCAGGCATGACGAACAGATCGCTGTTGCCGTAGCGGTCCGATACGAAGGCCAGTTGCTTTCCGTCCGGCGAGAAGCGCGGTCGCGAGTCATAGGCGTCGCTGAGAGTGAGCCGCCGTGCGTCGCCGGTGGCAACGTCGGCAACCCAGATGTCGCCCTGGTAAGAGAAGGCGATGCGGGAGCCGTCGGGACTGAGACCGGGGTAATGACAATCGCGGATGACAGGGGCTTGCTGGGCTGGAAGGCTGGAACCGAGCAACACGCAGACGACCACGCCAAGGCCCGCAAACATGACGCTCACCTGAGGGGGAAAGAATCGCCCTGGGCCGTCCAGGGGGGGCGTAAAGTGGCAATTCGGCGTCTACGCCCCGACACCTGCACCGCAAGGGTGTGCTGTGAGGGCCGCAGGCGATCCTGGGCTCAACCTCGAATCCCCGAAGGGCATTGCGGGAGGGCTGTCGAAGTGACCGCCCCACAGACGATACCATGAAGGGAGTTATCCCCTATGCCCAAGACAGTAAAGGTTGCCTTCATCGGCAGTGGCGGTATGGCCAAGTCCCACGTTCCCGGCCTGAAGGAAATGCAGGACGTTGAACTCGTCGGCTTCTGCGACGTTGCCCTGGAGCGCGCGCAGGCCATGGCAGACGAGCACGGTGGTCAGGCCTTCGCGGACGCGGGGAAGATGCTCGATACCGTTACCCCCGACTGCTGCTACGTGCTGCTCCCGCCCTTCGCCCACGGTGCGGCTGAGATGGCCTGCGTCGAGCGCGATATCCCCTTCTTCGTGGAGAAGCCCATCAACCGCGACTACAACCAGGCGGCCGGGATTGCTGAGGCCGTCGAGGACAAGGGCCTGCTCACCTCAGCCGGCTACATGAACCGCTACCGCAAGGCGATCCAGGCGGCGAAGAAGAGCCTGGAGCAGGACCCGGCCATCTACGTCTCCGGCGGCTGGATCGGCGGCAAGCCGAACCCGAGTCCCGAGCGGCCCATCAGCATGTGGTGGGTTCAGAAGGCCAAGAGCGGCGGTCAGTTCGTCGAGCAGGTCACCCACACCGTCGACGTCGTCCGCTTCCTCTGCGGCGAGGCGACTCATGTGAGCGCCTTCGCGGCCGAGGGCTTCAACCAGAACATCCCGGGCTATGACATCGACGACGCCCTGGCCGTGACCATCCACTTCGCCAACGGCGGCGTGGCTAATCTGCACTCCTGCTGCGGATGCAATGCCCACGGTGGCGTGACGCTCGACGTCTTCGCCGGCAACGTCGCCTACGAGTTCCGCGGCTGGGCTCACGACTGCAAGGTCTACAAGGAGCATAAGGTCGCGGAGGAGATCAAGGGCGAGCCCGACATCTTCGTCATCGAGGACGAGGCCTTCATGGAGGCCGTGCGGACGGGCGATCCGGCGCCGGTTCAGTGCACCTACGCAGACGCCCTTAAGACGCTGGAGATCACCCTGGCTGCAAATGCCTCCGCGGAGCAGGGCAAGATCGTCAAGTTGTCGGGGTAGCGAGCCCCGCCTCCCTGGAAAGGCCCGGGCACCCGCCCGGGCCTTTCTCTTTGCGGACACACCTCAGCGGTACTGCACGTGCAGTTCGACCTTCTCCAGGGCGATATCGCGGACCACATAGGCGATACGGTCTGCGATCCAGACGTCCACGCGGTTCCATCCACGCCGACACAGGGACGCCGGCAGCAGGAAGTCCAGCCGGAGCAGTTGCTGGCGGGGATCGACGGCGTACTGCCCTCTGCCGCCAGAGGCGGGCTGAGGTGCCGGTGAGAAGATCTGCGGGTCCTTCCAGCCATGGTCGCAGACCTCCACCGGAAGCTCCATTCCGTTGAGCGAGGCAGCGATCCTGTCACCCTCTCTTGCCCCGAAGAGGACGAGGCGAAGCTTGAGGCCCGCAACCTGGTCCGCGTCACTGCGGAGGGGATCGCCCAAGTACAGAGGGACCTGTGCTGCCGTGCCGTCGTTGCGCAAAGGCAGCGGTAGCAGGGCCTCGTCATTGCGGTTGAAGAAGCCCTCCGCCCAGGGATAGCCGCCCCGTCGCTCAACGGCGAACACCTTGTCCTTGCGCGCGATCGTGTCGGGGCTACCCACCTCGCAGTAGGCCTGCCCGTGAGAAGCGGGCCCCGGCTCGTTGAACATTGCCCGCTGCCAGCCCTTCGCGATCAGCTCCTCGCACTCTTGGGCCGGAGCGTTGGTCCAGTTGAAGGTCGCTACGCTGTCGGCTCCCTGTGCCCACCAGTTGGCGAACACTCCCCGCAGGAACTCAACCGGCGGAAAGCGGTAACCATCGGTCGCATGGTGGTCGTCGAAGCAGGGCTGGAGCTTGAGGTTGTGTCCGGCAACCACTTCGGCGAAGTCCGCCAGGTCGACCGTCATGGACCGCGAGCCCAGTGTGAGGATATCCACCAGGTCCTCGTGCACCCACTGAGCGATGTCGAAGCCGTCGGCATGGCAGCCGGCGAGAGTCTGCGGGATACGGGCCGCCAGCAGATAAGGGCGTCCACGGCTCGCCGCGACCTCCTCCAGCATCGAACGGACCATGCGGAGAAACTCGGTGACTTGGTCGCGCAATTCCCACTGTCGGCCGACAGGCAGACACGGTACGTGCCGGGCGAAGTCGAGCTGGAAGCCCTCGAGGTCGTAGGTTTCGGCAACCTCACGAAGGATGGCGACCTGGAACTCGCGGACCTGGGGCACCGCGTAGTTCCACATGCCCTGCCACCACCAGGTCTTGAGAACCCAGTCCGGATGAGCTTCCTTGAGGGGATTGCGGCGGTCGAGCATGAGCGTGCAGCCGGGGTCGAGGCTCTCGGTCGGGCTGAGATCTACCTCGCTCACGCGGTGATTCCAGAAGGCCTCCAGGCCCCGCTGATGGGTCTGGGTCACCAACCCCGCGATCCAGTCAATCCCCTGATCCCACCACAAGCGCAGCCCGGGATGCTCGAAGCGCTCGAGCACCTGGCTGGGGTACGGCGCCCAGCTTCCGAAGCCCACGTCCCAGAAGATGCTGTCAACCTGGCTGCCGGGCTGGTCGAAGTAGCGGAAGCGGAAGTCGAGCCACTCGCCGAAATCCGCCCCGAGTTGCCCGTGAGCATCGTACTGCACGACGATGCGACGACGACGATTCACGGCATCGTGGTGCGCCTGACTCAGCTGCACCCAAGGTCTCCCCTTTCGACGCCGACAGACAGGTGATCAGTCGACCACAGCACCGCAGTCCTTCAGCGGCGGCAGGGATCATCCCTCCCCGGTGCACTCCAGTTGCCGCCAAGGGGATCGCGACTGAGGTGGCGAAAGTTGACAGGCCCTCGTATGATGAGGACCTTGCACCAGGGGTGCACATCGACCCCTGCGACCGGAGGACTAACCATGCAGTACCGCCGTCTGGGAAAGACTGACTTGGAGGTTTCCATCGTAGGCTTCGGCGCCATCAAGCTGCCGAAGGTCGACCAGGAGGAGGCAACCGCTGCGCTCAACCGGGCGCTGGACCTGGGCGTCAACTTCGTCGACACCGCTCGGGCCTACCGCGACAGCGAGGAGAAGATCGGCATCGCCCTGGAGAGCCGCCGGGACGAGTACTACCTCGCGACCAAGACCGTGCAGCGTCAGGCCGGGGAAGCACGCGCCGAACTGGAGACGAGCCTGCGCAATCTACGCACAGATCACGTGGACCTGTGGCAACTCCACAGCGTCAGCACCTGGGAGCAATGGGAGCAGATCAACGCGCCCGGCGGAGCCGTCGAGGTCGGAGCGGCTGCCCTCACAGAGGGCAAGATCCGGCACTTCGGGATCACCATCCACCGCGACTGGCGCGTCATGCAGGCCGCCATCGAGTCCGGTCTCTTCGAGACCCTCATGGTCGCCTACTCGCCGCTGGATTCCGAGGGCGTGCACGAGGTTGTTCTGCCGCTGGCCCAGGAGCACGACCTGGGCGTCATCATCATGAAGGCGCTGTCGGGCGGCCAGCTTGCTCTGCCTGCCGAGGCGAAGGTGGCGGGACTTGGCGGAGCCGACGCCGTCGTGGCGGGGTCACTGCGCTTCGTCCTGGGAAACCCGGCCGTCAGCGTTGTCATCCCCGGTATCACCTGCGTGCGGGAGATCGAGGAGGATGCGGCTCTCGGCGAGGACTACAACCCGCTCTCGGCCGACGAACTCCAGGAGCTGCGCCGTCTCATCGGCGGCCTGGGTCAGGAGTACCGCTACAAGCAGGCCTGCCTGCGCTGTGAGTACTGCCTTCCCTGCCCGCAGGGCCTTGTCATTCCGGAGATCTTCCGCGCCGTCCACATGAAGACGCAGTACCCGGAGGAGCTCAGACACATGGGCGACGAGCTCTGGGAGAGTCTCGAGGTCTACCCGGACGCCTGCGTGGAGTGCGGAACCTGCATGAAGAAGTGCCCCGCCGGGCTGAACATCCCGGAGAAGCTACAGGCCGCCGCGGCTGTGTTCGAGCGGTAGAGTTGGCGCTCTGAAGGATGCGCTGCCGGCACTTTGCTGTCCGCTTGCCTCCGGCTCTCAGTCGGAGGCATACCACAACGCCACCTCACTCCCTGCCTTCGGCATCCTCTCCACGCGTGGAAAGCAACTGTGTTGCTCGTCAAGCCGTCTCGGGCACGGGGTGGTGGCAAGGTGCTGCTTGCGCCATGATCGCGTTGAGCATGGTTAGCAGCCTGAGCACGGCTTTGTCTTTGGAGACGGCAGAAAGAAAGCGTGACTATGGCCAGACCACAACTATGGACAAGAGACTTCGTGCTCGTTTCCCTCGTCAATTTCCTGGTTGCTCTGAACTTCTACTTACTGATGATAGTTGTCTCCGGGTATGCAATGGAGCGATTCGGCGCCTCACCAAGTGAGGCGGGCCTTTCCGCCAGCATCTTCATCATCGGCGGACTCGCGGCACGTCTTCTGTGCGGGAAGTGGATCGGGCGCGTTGGCTACAAGAGGGCGCTCTACGTAGGGGTCATCCTGAATCTGCTCATGACGGTGTCGTACTTTGGAGCCAATAGTTTCGTCCTCCTGCTCGCGGTCCGCTTGCTCCATGGCGCGGCCTTTGGGATTACCACGACGACAACGGCGACGATTGTTGGCAGTATCGTTCCGAAGGAAAGAAGCGGCGAAGGGATTGGCTATTATGGTTTGAGCCAGATCTTGGCAACCGCCGTCGGTCCCTTCCTGGGCATATTCATCAGTCAGCGTGGCAGTTTCGGCATGATCTTCGCCGCCTGCGCAGTTGCCTCGGCAATCAGCCTTGTGGTCACGCCCTTGCTATCCATAGCTGGCACGCAGTTGACACGAGAGCAGTTGGCGGAGATGAAGGGGTTCAAGCTGAGCAATCTTGTTGAGGCCAGAGTCATCCCGATCTCAACCGTCGCCATGCTGATTTTCCTGTGCTATTCCAGCGTCGTCTCTTTCCTGACCGTGTATGCCAAGCAAATCCGTCTGGTAGATGCAGCCAGCTTCTTCTTTCTGGTGTATGCGGTGGTGATCCTGATTTCGAGGCCGTTCGTTGGCCGCCTGTTTGACGTGAAGGGCGAGAACTCGATCATGTACTCAGCGATCGCAGCCTTTGCTGTTGGCATGGTTCTGTTCAGCCAGGCCCATCATGGGTACACACTGCTGATGGCCGGAGGTCTGATCGGTCTTGGCTTTGGGGCCATACAGTCCAGCACTCAGGCCATTTCTGTCAAAATGACGCCGCGGCATCGCATGGGGCTGGCGAACTCAACCTATTACACGCTGTCAGACGTGGGAATGGGAGTTGGCCCCTTGATGGTCGGGTTTGTGGTCCCCTTCGCTGGTTACCGGGGCATGTATATGGTTGTGGCAGGTGTGGCGGCGGCGTGCCTGTTGCTGTACTACGTGCTGCATGGGAGGAAGGAGCCGGCATCCCTGGTGGGCATGGAAGGCGAAGCTGGCTACCCCCTCAGTGGCCGGCAACCTCCAGAGCCGTGTGTACTGACGATCAGTCGACAACTCGGGAGTGGCGGTGCTCTCATCGGACGCGAGCTTGCCCGCCGGCTCGGCATCTCTTGCTTTGACCGTGAGATACTCCACCGCGCCGCCCTGCAACTCGATGCCTCCGAGGACTTACTCGAGGACCAGGACGAGAGGATCAGGACAGTATGGGAGTCGGTGCTCCAGTCTCTCGCGGCAGGAAACCCTGAGAGCCTGTATTTTCCTCCGCCTCTGAACATCCCGACGGACGGCGCACTGCGTCAGGTCGAGGCGGCAGTCATCGCGCACATCGCCCGGACGCAAAGCGCGATCGTCGTGGGCCGAGGTGGCATCCACACTCTACAGACGCATCCCAGACATATCAGTGTCTTTCTCCATGCGCCCACTGGCTTCCGGCAGCACCGTGTGCAGGAGTTGTACCATGTGTCTGCCCGCGAAGCCCAGGAGAGGCTTGAGTGCAGCGATCGTGACCGGGCTCGGTACCACGCCTCGCTCTCGGGCCGGGACTGGGGGGATGCCAGACAGTACGACCTGTGCCTGGATGTGGCCTCATTGGGGGTCGCGGTAGCTGTTGAGATGCTGCTCCGATGCTGGCACAGCCGTTTCGGCACCGACTGCGAGGGGAATGAGGAGAGGGCTAGCGCGAACTCGCTGCTTCCCGCTCTTGGCGAACGCCCTCAGCGAACAGCCTAGCCCCGCACTCATGTGGGGCAGCGCTTCCTTTTCAGTGATCAGTCAAAGTCCTGATGCGCCCTCATTCCCAGCGCGCTTGGACTCTTGCGGGGGGGGGAGATTCTGCCTGCACAGCACCTCCAGCAGCGTCCCTACCGGAATCGCCAGACGCTCGACTCCATCGCGCCCCACCATCGTCTCCACCCGGAGGAGGGAGTTGAGGATGGCCTCCTCGGTGGTCTCGATGGTCGCGCGGAAGAGGCCGGAGAGACCTGTCTCGGCCACGAGGCCGCTACCCGTAGTGCGCTGCTCACCCCGCGCCGAGAGGCGGTTGCCGGTGGAGAAGGCGATGACGAAGTCCCCGCTGGCGTGGTCGGCGCTGCCACCGGCGATGGCAAGGATGACGGGCTTTCGCATGGTCCCACCTCGGCACGACAGGCCAGTCTCTCGGATGCGGGTCTCGACCACGGTGGTTCGGCCCCGGACAGGAATACCCTTCTCCCGGGTCGAATAGCGTACTCGTGCGGCGGACAGAGGTGAACACCTTCTCACACCCAAGAGGCTCCCTATGCGAACTGTCGACTTGCTGGTTCTCTGTCTCGTGATGGGCGTTGTCTCCCTCCTTTCTGCCGAGCCGGTCGTCCAACCCTTCACCCGCTACTACACCGGCAAGATTCTCCCGACGCCACAAGCGGTCACCTACACTGAGGACCTGTGGCCGGTCGCCGACTGCAAAACGAAGACCGCGACCGCTTGCTTGCTTCTGTCGGCCAAGGCCTCGGAGGCGGAGAAGCTGGCAGCGGCGGAGATCGCCGCCCGCGTCAGCTACCTGTCCGGTGGCGTGACCGTGCCGATTGCCGTCGAGAACCAGCGCCCGAAGGCCGAGGTCTACCTTTGCCTTGGCGTCGTGGAGACCAGCCAGTTCCTCCAGCGACACCTGCGTATGTGTCGCGTCGAGCCGGTCACGCAGACGGAGGGCTACAGCATCTCTTTCTATGAGCACCACCGGGGCCTGCGGGGTGTGTTCCTCGCCGGTCACGATCAGGCGGGCGCCTACTTCGCCGCCCAGAGTCTCGTCCAGCTTCTGGAGCGCGTCGGTGACAAGGTCGTGCTTCACGGCGCCCAGGTCCGCGACTGGCCGACCTACAAGCTGCGGTCCTTCAAGACCGGCGGAGACTGCAAGGCCGAGTCCGGCTCGCGACAGATGGGCCTGTGGGCACCCTTCGCCAAGTTCAACTGCTACAACCTCTGCTACAGCACCCTGGGCCAGGACAAGTGGGTCGACCCGTCGCCCGAGTACCGCGAGCATGTGCGGATTCTGACCGAGCACCTGCGCTCCCGGGGCCTGGATTGCATGCCCTTCGTGAACCCCTACTATCTGTGGAAGGAACACATTGAGGTCTCCGACGAGGGCGACCTGCAGAAGCTCTTCGAGGCCTGCAAGATCGGTCTCGACGCCGGTGGCAAGCGAGTCATGCTGTGCCTGGACGACTTCGCCAGCGAGGGCGACAGCACGGGACCGAAGCTGTACCACGTGCGTAGCGAGAAGGACCGGGCACGCTGGGGCGATGATCTCGCGGCGGTCAACATCGCGATGATCAACGACCTGTGGGGCCGCCTGCACAAGGCCTATCCCGACTGCCAACTCTACGTGGTCTTGCCCTACTACTGGGACCCCTCCGGCCACTACCGCGAAGGCGGCGAGGAGTACCTCAAGGAGGCCTCCGCGGGGATTGCGCCGGAGGTCCGCATCGTGTGGACAGGGCCCAGGGTTCGCTCGGCACAGATCACTGCCGCCGACGTGGACCACTACCAGGGCCTCCTCAACGGACGCAAGGCGATGCTGTGGGATAACACCCTCTACATGCACCACACGCCGCCGCACTACTTCCTGGACACCTTCCACACCAAGTACGCGGACAAGTTCTGGGAGCTCACCAGCGGCGAGGTGCACCTGAACGCGGGCAGTGGCGAAATCTACAAGTGCGGGCTGCTGGCAGCCGCCGACTACCTGTGGAACCCGGCCGCCTATGATCCCGAGACGTCGCTGCGAACCGCCATGGCCATGATTGCCGGGCCGGATCAGGTCGACCGTCTGATCGCCTTCCGCGACGCCTTCTACAAGGTCTACGACGAGCTTGCCCCGCAGCTTGGGAGCCCGTCGTCTTTCCTGGCGACAGCGAGAAAGATGACGAGCCAACCCTTCGATGCCGCGGAGGTGGAGTCGCTGGCCTCCACGCTGAACGCCGAAGTGACCCTCGCCGACGAAGTCGCTGCGTCTTGTCAGAACGCCGGAGTCGTCGCCGAGGTCCGCCAGCGGGTGGCCGGTCACCAGGCATACCGTGACGCCCTGACGGCCCTCAAGGGCCTGCCGCCGATGACCGAGGAGGATGCGGCGAACCTGATCGTCAACCCGGGGGCGGAACAGGTGGCCGAGGGCAAGCCCGTCGGCTGGCAGACCTACACCGGCGCAGGTGGATGTGACCTGGTCTCGGCGGAGGGACGCAAGGGCGGTCGCTGCGGGAAGCTCGTGGCCAACAGGATGTACGAGTGGGGCGACGGCCGCACCTCGATCAACGTCGCGCTGATGCTCACCGGCAGCGACGGCTTCACGGGAGCAAACGCGCCGCAGGTCCAGCCGATGCACCGTTACTACTACTCCTTCTGGCTCAAGGGCACGGCACCGCGAGTGGTCATCAGCTTTGTCACCTGGTCTGATCCCAAGAGCTCCAACAGCCGAGGCTCGGGTCTTGGCAAGACGGAGGCCTTCTCCGCCCCGGGGGAGTGGAAGTTCCTCTATGGCAGCTTCGTTGTGCCCGTCGGCGCCGTCCGGGGTGCGTTGAGGATCGGTCTCGACGGCTATGCGGAGCAGGGCGGCGGTCTGGGCGAGTTGTGCGTCGATGACGTGTACCTGGGTCGCAGTCGGGCCCGGGCGCTGCAAGGAGCCGATAGTGAATGAGTACCGACCTTTCCAACTTGCCGCCCGCACAGCGGGCTGCCTCTCGTCCGGTGCCCGTGGCACTGACCATCGCCGGTTCCGACTCAGGGGGTGGCGCAGGAATCCAAGCCGACCTGAAGACCTTCACCGTGCTGGGTGTCTACGGGATGAGCGCGATCACCGCCATCACCGTGCAGAACACCGAGGAGGTTCGCTGGTCGCAGGCGCTGAGCCCGGACCTGGTGACCGCCCAGATTGACGCGGTGATGGACGACATCGGCTGTGACGCCGCCAAGACCGGGATGCTTGTGGATGCGCCGATCGTCTCTGCGGTGGCCGACCGAGTTCGTCTCTATGGCATCGCCAATCTCGTAGTCGATCCGGTGATGATCGCCAAGAGCGGCGACGCCCTGCTTCAGGCGAGCGCACGCGAAGCGGTGCTGAAGGAACTGCTGCCGCTGGCCCGGGTGGTGACTCCAAACCTGCATGAGGCGGCGGCCCTCACGGGGCTGGAGGTGGAGGACCTGACAGGGATGCGGGAGGCTGCCCGGCGGATCGCACAGCACGGCCCGGAAGCGGTGATCGTCAAGGGCGGCCATCTGGACGACCGGCCGCTTGATCTTGTCTACCTGCGCGACACGGGCGAGGAAGTCCTCCTGGAGGGCCAACGGTTCGACACCAAGAACACCCATGGCACGGGCTGCACCTTCTCCGCGGCAATCGCGGCGGGGCTTGCGAGCGGTCTTGCCCTGATCGAGGCCATCAAGCGGGCCAAGGAGTTCATCTCCCTGGCCATCGAGAATGGGCTGGAGCTGGGCCACGGCCATGGTCCCACCGGCCACATCGAGGCAGGTCGGCGTCTGGGCGGTTGCTCCTAGCCCTGGACGGCAATACCACAAGACTCCTGCGCGGGTCGCATCGGACGGCCGGACGCACCTGCCGCGCACTTTGGATTCTGAGGAGGCCCTGGCGATGCTGTTGCTCAAGAAGTTCCTCCGCCGCGCGATTGTGGCGGTCATCGGCCTTGCCCTGCTCTTCGGCATCGGCTACTACGGAAACTGGCCCTTCTTCCTGGGAATCGTGCTCCTGACCATCGTCGCCTTGAGCGAGTACTACTCGGCGCTGCAGGCCAAGGATATACGCCCGAGTGTGGGACTGGGCTGGATCTGCGCCGTGCTCATGCTGTTGGTGACCGAGCGTGGCGAACTGATCGGAGCCGCCTCCGGGGCGTCCAACGTCGTCACCGGTCCGGCGGCCATGAACGCCTTGCAGTACATCCTCATCATCCTGTTCGCCTGCGTCACACTCTCGCTGATCGCCCAGTTCGGCAACCGTCCCGGTCAGTCGGCAGTGGCAAACTCGGCCGCGACCGTCTTCGGCGTGGTCTACATCGGGCTGCTGATGTCCTTCGTGCTGCGAATGCGCTACCTGGATGTTCCTACGATGGTCGGCAACGCCGAAGCAGGTGAGTTCGCCAAGCGCATGGGTGGCCTGCTGCTGGTGATGGTGCCGGTCTGGGCCTCGGACACCTTCGCCTACCTGGCCGGCGGCCTCCTCGGCAAGCACAAGCTGGCACCCCGCATCAGCCCGAACAAGACGGTGGAGGGCGGTGTGGCGGGTCTGATTGCAGCGATCCTTGGAGCCCTGGCAATGGGGGCGTGGCTTGGCCTGGGGATGGGGCACTCCCTGCTTCTGGGGCTGACGATGGGGATCCTGGGACCCCTCGGCGACCTGGGCAAGTCGGTGCTGAAGCGTGACCTGGGGATCAAGGACTTCGGCGCGGCCTTCGGCCCCCATGGCGGAGTTCTGGACCGCTTCGACGCCATCCTGTTCTGCATGCCCCTGGTCTACTGGTACCTGTGGGCGGTCTTCCTCAAGGTGCCCTCTGCGGGTTAGGCAGTCTCAGCCGGAAACGAGAAGCCGGACAGAAGGCCGCTTCGGGACATCCTCGAAGGGCTCTCCTGTCCGGCTTTTGCGTGGCTGACTACGGTCAGGGACCTGTACTGCGGCTGTCTAGGGCCACGGGAAGCTGGGCGCCTGGGTGTGGAAGATGCAGCTCACCAGGGTCCAGAACACCGCCATCGTGAACTCCCCGAAGATCAACCCCAGGAACACCGGCCGGGCCTTGCGGTAGGTGCCGATGCCGCCATAGCGCATGATCACCGTCTTGACGATCCACGCTATCAGCATCGGGAACCAGAAGACCGTCGTGGTCCAGGAGCAGGAAAGGGCATAGCCCAGCGGGTTGAGTGGCCACCACACGAAGCTGCGCCGCAGCAGCGACAGCACCAGGGTGACACCGAGCCCGACGGCGCTCCACACCGGCGCAACCCAGGTGAAGCTCTCCTGGCCGGTCATGAAGGGGTAGTTCTCGCGCCAGAAGGCCACGGAGTTCGACCGGTAGGTATACGAGTACATGGTCACGGCGCCCCGCTGGTAGGGCAGGTAGATGCTCAGCAGTCCGGACAACACCACGGAGACGACAATGGCGAGCACGAACACGCCGAGCAGCGAGCGCCGGCGCATCCCGACTTCATCGGCCATCTTCTGCCCGTCGAGGAAGCCCGTCAGGGTCAGGCCGCGCAGGTCACGAGTGAACAGGCAGTCGGTGAAGGCCAGGGAGGTCAGGCTGCGAGGCCCGATGCTCCGCTTGTGCGTGAAGAGCCCGATGACATCCAGCGGAGTGAAGGAGCCCTCCGTCATAGGCATCCCGGCCTCGGCTGTGCTCCGGGCCATGACGATGGCTTCCACAAAGATGTAGATCCCGAACTGGACGACGGAGACCCACAGTGAAGACCCGGTCGCGCCACTGAAGGCGAGGATTCCGACCAGCGCCAGACCCAGCACCGCCAGCGCCACCGGATAGGGCATCAGCTCGTCGTGGTCGCCGCGGTCGTGGCGGCGCATCGCGGAGGCAAACATCGCCTTGATCCGCGGCCAAGAGGCATAGGCCATGTACCCGACCAGCCCGAAGAAGGCGCCGACCGTCTGGTACCCCACGAACTGGGTGACTCCCACGTGAGGCATCGGCCGGACCAGCACGCCGAAGCTGGAGCCGATCAGCACCTGTACCCGCGCCAGGATGTAGAACAGCCACAGGCTCAGCAGAATCTCGGTGGGCAAGAGGTAGAAGAACCCCACGGCCGCAAAGGAGAAGAACATGGTGGTGTAGCCAAGGTCGCTCCAGGGCTTGCCCTTGAGGAATTGGTTCACCGAGAGCTGCGTCATGACTTGCGGTACCGAGGGGTAGATCTGGTGCAGGCCGTTGAGGCCGAAGATGATCATGGGGACCGCGAAACCGATCCAGACCAGCTTGTTGCGCAAAAAGTCGCGAGCATCCCCTGTGACCCCGGGGCGGTTGCTGGTGTGGCCGATCATCTCCAGCGGAAGCTGCACCAGTGGGAAGGACAAGAGCTCGTGGTCGGCCCACAGCCGCTGCAGGAAGGTGGAGAGGGCCAGGAAGGCGGCGTAGACCATGCCGACCAGACTGAGCCACGCCAGGGTCGGGACGATCCAGAGGTTCCAGGGCACCGGCGTCCCCGGCTTGAGGCCCTCATAGAACCCGACCGATACATCCTGCAGCGCCCCACCCTTCACATCCCAGGGCACCATCCACTGCTTGATGTGCGGGAAGAACACGTCCTCCCACTTGCTCGCAGGGGTAGCGTAGTAGTTCATCGCCACCTGCATCGGGATCAGGTCTTCCATGAGACCGCGCGAGGTGATCATGGCGGCCATGAGCATCATGCAGTAGACGACCACCATCTCAGGGGGGGTCAGAGGCAAGCGCGGCGAGATGCGGGCCAGCAGCTTGTTGAGGAGGGCGAAGAGGAACAGCAGTGCCACGACGACCGGAGGCAACTGCAGAAAACCAATCATGATCGTGCCGGTGACCAGTTCGGCCCAGGCGACGATGAAGACGGTGGCGGCAATCGCGAGTAGGCCGGCGATTATCGCCCGAGGGGTGACGGCGCGAGAGAAAGTGCTTCGCCTCAAGTCATGTCTCCCGAATCGCGTTGGTGGGGCCGCAGATCGTGCCCCACCTGTAGTCTGTTGGTTACCTCGTCTTGGGGTCTGTCGGATCCTGGGCCGAGCGGCAGGCCAAGACGCTCCAGCCGCCCCGCGGGGATCAGTTTGCGGCCTCCTGCGTGGTCTCGCTGTTGCGGTCGCGCTCCGTCCAGGCCTGGACCTCGCACCGCAACTGCTCCAGTGTTCCCTGCTCGACGGCTTCGCGAATCCGGGCGATGAGCCGCATATAGAAGCGTATGTTATGCAGGCTCAGCAGCCGCCAGGCGGAGGCCTCACCGATTCTGAACAGGTGATGCAGGTACGCCCGACTGTAGCGCCGACAGGCCGGGCAATCGCAACCCTCTTCCAGCGGCGCCGGGTCGTCACGGTGTCGAGCGTTCTTGATCTTGACCGTCCCGGCCCAGGTCAGGAGGCTGCCGTGTCGGGCCATCCGTGTGGGCAGGACGCAGTCGAACATGTCAATCCCGCGGACTACGCACTCCACCAGGTCCGAGGGCGTGCCGACGCCCATCACATACCGCGGTCGATCTGCAGGCAGGAGGGGCTCGCAGAGCTCCACCGCGTGCAGCATCTCCTCCTTGCTCTCCCCCACCGAGAGGCCGCCCAGGGCATAGCCGTCGAAACCGATCTCGACGGTTCCCCGAGCGCTGCGCTCCCGCAGGTCTGGGAACACACTGCCCTGCACAATCCCGAACAGGGCCTGGTCGGGGTTGGCATGGGCATCCCGGCTCCGCTGGGCCCAGCGCAGGGTCCGCTCCACGGACTCCTCGGCATACTCGTGGGTGACCGGGAAGGAGGTGCACTCATCGAAGGCCATGGCGATATCGCTGCCAAGGTTGTTCTGGATCGAGAGCGACTTCTCGGCCGTCAGCAGCAGCCGACTGCCGTCGAGATGAGAGCGGAAGTGGACGCCCTCCTCGGTGATGTCCTTCGGCTCGGCCAGCGAGAAGACCTGGAAGCCGCCACTGTCGGTGAGGATCCCGCCCGACCAATCCATCATCCGGTGCAGCCCGCCGAGACCACGGAGTAGCTCATCCCCCGGACGATGCCACAGGTGATAGGCGTTCGCGCACAGGATCTGCACGCCCACGTTCTCAAGGTCGGCTGTGTCGCAGGCCCGCACCAGCCCCAGGCTCGCGCAGGGCATGAAGGCCGGCGTCTCCACGGTCGCATGGGCGAGCGTCAGCAAGCCTCGTCGTGCCTTCGTCTTCGGGTCGCGATAGGTGAGGTCAAACTGCATGGCGCTTGTTCCTGTCCCTCGCCAGTCCCAGAACTCAGCGGTCACTGGGCGTAATCAGCATGCAATCCCCGTAACTGAAAAAACGATAGCGTTCCTGGACCGCGTGCTCGTAGGCGGCCAGCATCCGCTCTCGCCCGGCCAGCGCCGACACGAGCATCAGCAGCGTTGAACGCGGCAGGTGGAAGTTCGTCAGCAGAACATCGACAGCCCGAAAGCGGTACCCGGGATAGATGAAGATGTCGGTCAGTCCCGCGCCGGGCTGGACCTTGCCTTGTTCGTCGGCACGGCTCTCCAGGGTCCGCACAGCCGTTGTTCCAATCGCCACGAGGCGGCCGCCGCTTGCCCTCGTCGCAGCCAGGGTCTCGGCGACCTGTGGGCTGACCTCGCACCACTCGGCGTGCATCCGGTGCCCCTCGACGGTGTCCGAGGTCACTGGCTGGAAGGTCCCCAGGCCGACATGCAGCGTCACCGTCACCAGCTTGACGCCCTTCTGCCGCAGGCTCTCCAGAGTCGCCTCGTCAAAGTGCAGCCCGGCCGTGGGAGCCGCCACTGCCCCCGGGTGAGTGGCGTAGATGGTCTGGTAGCGCACGCGGTCTTCACTGCGTGGCTGGGGACGCTTGATGTAGGGCGGCAGCGGGGTCTGCCCGAAGCGGTCGAGAGCTTCCTCCAGGCTCCCCGAGTGGAGGAGACGCACCCTCCGCCGTCCACCCTCGAGCCTGTCCTCAATCCGCACCTGCAACTGCCCGTCGCCAACCTCAACCTCGCTCCCGGGGCGCAGCTTCGCACCGGGCCTGACGAGAGCCTCCCACAGATCGGTCTCGACCTCCCGCAGGAGTAGGACCTCGGCCTGCCCGCCACCAGCGCGCCGTCCGAGCAGCCGTGCGGGAATCACCCTGGTGTCGTTGAAAACCACGCAGTCGCCGGGACGCAGGAACTGCGGCAAGTCGCGGAACTGCCGGTCCTGGAGCTCCAGCGGGCCCTCACGGGGCACCACGAGCATCCGGGCACCGGCACGTTCCTCAGGCGGCTCCTGGGCGATGAGCTCAGGAGGCAGCTTGTAGTCGAACAGGGAGACATCCATCGAGATACTCAGCGTTCTGAAGAGGGCGAGATCGGAGTAACGCCCGTGGAGCCATCACGTACAGCCTGGAGCAGGCACCCCATCGCACTCAGCAATCTGCGGAAAGAGCGGCAGTTCTCTTCCGCGAGTGACAGATTGAGCTCTGCAGACAGCCGCGCCTGGTCGATCGTCTCTTTGTAGGCACGCCCGGGCCCCATCATCTCGGTGAGAAGACCCTTGGGGTTGCGTACCCCCTCAACGTCCGCAGGCACCTTGACACGATCCGCACGGGGGAGCCGATCCTTCATCTCGGAAGCGCTAGCCAGCAACCACGCCTCGTACTCGCACCGAGCAACGACAACTGCGAGAGGGTACGGCAGGCTGCAGGCCAGCGCACGCCCCGCCAGTTCCCAAGCAAGGTCCTTCGGGCAGTCTTCATCGGCATCCAAGAGAACCAGGAGGCCCCGGCATTGCCCGCCCTTCGCGCGCGCATACCCCAGGTACTTGCCGTACTCCCCAAGGAGCTTCGTTCTTCCGTGAGCGACCAAGGGCCTGCCTACCTGGATACCAAGCGCGTCCGGGTAGTACGCCTGGATGATCCGCCGCAGCAACACAGGCACTGCAGCCGCGTCACCATCGCCCTCGACCAGCGGGACGATCAAGACTGCACCCCACCACGGTCGGTGTAGAGCCCCTCGATGCGGAGCAGATCGCCGCCCGAGAAGAGGTCCTGCTCGATCGCTGCGCGTTGGGCGCTATCGATGAGACCAATATGTGTAGACCCGTCAATCACCTCAACAGCCCGCAACTCATCGGCGCCGAAGCGCGACAGGAGGTCGGGGCTGTGAGTGGTGAGAAGCACCTGTGTACCTCGTGCCTGAGCCGCTTCGCGGACCACGTCGCTCAACACACCGAGCGCGCCCGGATGGATGTGCAGTTCCGGCTCCTCGATTGCCAGGAAGGACGGACTCGGCACTTGGTAGAGGGCCGTCAGCAGCCCCAGCATCCGGAGGGTCCCGTCCGATTCCTGCGAGGCATCAAAGGTGCACGTGCCGCCGCCCGCAAGCTCATGGTCGAAGGTCAGGAGGAGGTATCCTCCTCCGCCACCGATGCCGGCCTGCTGGACATCAATCCCCAGAAGGCCTTCTACGGCGACCGATAGGGCGGCACTGATCTCCTTGAGTACCTGAGGCTTGCGCTCTTTCAGGTCCCACAGCAGCGATGCGAGGTTCTCGCCGTGCTCCGCCAGCGGGTACTCCTGAGCGAGTTTCTGGGGCTCGCGCACCTCGTTCGGGAGAATCGAGCAGAAACTTAGCCTGGAGAGGTGCCTCCCGACGGTCCACGCCGACCCGACGAGTGGAGTTGTCAGCAGCAGAGCTGTCGACGAAATGAGCGCCTCGTCTAGGCGCACCGTGCCCTTGCCCTCGATGTGCACTACCTTCCCGTCTGACACCTCGTACTCCGCATTTCGGTCACCTCCGCCCGTCCCTTTGAAGGCCTCCCTTTTGACCCGGAACCCGCCGCCACGCTGACTGCCCAACTCGATGGTGTACTCATAGGAGACAGAGGGCGCTGGGAGCCTGCCCTCGACGGCGATCATGACGTCTCGCGGCCTGCCCTTGGACCATCGGCGCAGGGCCCCGATGCCTTTGCGCTTCATGACGGCCGCCTCGAGGCCAAGGTTGACGGCATCGGAAAGGAACCTCAGAGCGTCCACGAAGTTGCTCTTGCCCGAGCCGTTGCGACCGGCAAGCACGGTCACGGGTCCCAGGTTCACGTCGACCTCGGCGAGGCTTCGGTAGTTGCGGATCTGGACCCGCTGGATCATCTTGAGGCTCCCCGGCAGCCAATCACGCAGGTGAGGCGTCCCTCGCCGTCGAACCCGGCATGGATACCATTTTAGCCCATTTCCGCCCTTCTGAAAAGTGTGGCGGCCCCGGCCCAACCGTGGAGGAGGAAACCTCGATATGCCCGCTGAGGACAAGGCCCGAATGGAGACCATCCTGCGCCGTGAGGTCATCGGTCATCTCGCCATGACCGACGGCGACGAGCTGTACATGGTCCCTCTGAACTACACCTACCACGAGGGCCGCATCCTGTTCCACTGCTCCCTGGAGGGCCACAAGCTCGACATGATCCGCCGTAACCCGCGGGTGTGCTTCGAGGTCTGCCACCAGTATGCCGACCCCGCTGAGCACGGGCCGGAAGGCTGCGATGCACCCTTCGATAGCGTCCTGTGCTGGGGGACCGCGCGGATCATCGACGACCTCGACGAGCGCAAGGTAGTCCTGGACGCCTTCCAGGCCCGCTACCCGAAGCCCGAGGGTGGTCCGCGTGGAGGAGTGCCGATGGAGCGGGTCAAGCGCTGCGGCGCCGTCGTGATACAGGTTGAGCGCATGACCGGCCGCTACTGGGCGGGCAAGGTTCAGGAGAACTGGGAATGGGCTTCGGAGTCGGAAGGAGCCCGTTGATGTCATCGCCTTTGCTTGCCGGTGCCGCACGTCGCGTCATCACGCCGCCCGTGGGAGTCGACCTGTGCGGGTTCGGGGCACGTCCCGGTCCGTCGATCGGTGTGCGCGACGATCTCTATGCCTCTGCCCTATACCTGTCCAGGGACGACCAGCAGGTGCTGATCCTCAGCGCCGACCTCATCGGTCTGCACCGCGACGAGGTGGCGCTGGTCCGCAACCAGATTCAGGAGGCCACCGGGCTCGCCCCCGAGGCCATCATGGTGTGCACCACTCACACCCACTCCGGCCCGGCGACCCACGCGATCCAGCACCTGGGCAAGCAAGAGGAGACATACCTCTCCTGGCTGTACACCGAGCTGGCGACCGTGAGTTGCGAGGCCCGGGAGGCGGCCGTCCCGGCCTCCGTCGCCCGGGCACGAGTTCCCGTGCAGGTGGGGATCAACCGCCGCATCAGTGGCGGAGTCGTGGCGCCCTACGCCGACGTGCTGTCGGTGTGGGATAGCGCCGAGGTTCCTCGCGCCTGCCTGTTTTGCCACGCCGCCCATGCAGTCACGATGGGCGGCGCAAACCAGAGGATCAGCGGCGACTGGGCCGGCGCCGCTCAGCGCCACGTACAGGCGGGGTTTGGCCCGCAGTGTGTGCCGGTATACCTTCAGGGGTGCTGCGGCAATATCAACAGCGCCGAGCGCGGCGAGGAGTACGTGGAGATGCAGGGCCGGAAGCTGGCGACGGCAGTGCTGGCCTCACAGGCCGCAGCGCCTCGTGAGACCGAGCCACGCCTGGGCGCCTGCAGCCTTCAGACTGCCCTGCCCCTGATGGCGCCGCCCTCGGTCGAGGAAGCCGAAGGCCTGCTGGCGCAAGCACAGGAGCTTGCCGCCAGAGCCCGCGTCGACAAGAACTATGGCGCGATCATGATGTACGACGGCTGGGTACAATGGTCGCAGAATCTGGTGGGCTACGCGCGGAAGCAGGACTGGCCGAGAGAGGTGCCCTTCGAGGTCCAGGCGCTGGCACTTGGCTCGCTGGCGGTGGTTGGGCTGCCTGGTGAGATGTTCGTCGAGTACGGACTGAACCTCCAGGATGCCTCGCCCTTCGCTGCTACGGCGGTGACTGCCTACACCAACGGCATGGTCGGCTATGTGCCCACGGCGGCCGCTTATGAGGAGGGTGGCTACGAGGTGGACAACGCGATCCGCTACTACGGGACAACCATGCTGGACCGCAGCTCCGAGCAGGTGATCCTCACGACGGCCCGCAAGGCCCTTGCCGGGCTGAGCTGAGCACGAAGGGAGCACAGAGCGGCCCAGGCAAGCAGAACCCTTGCGGGGAACATGCCTCACGTTGCCTGACGTTGTATAATGCGTCACAAGCGTCCCAAGAGCTAAGGGCGTGGGTGAGTGGTCGTGCCCGTGTCGGGCCCGGTCAGGGCAGCCTCTGCAGGAAGGCCATAGGGTATGAACAGACAAACGGGTTTGAGCGCATTCATCACGCTGCTGGCGGTCGTGGCCCTCATCGGCTACGTCGTCGGCTGCAAGCCGTCGGATCAGCAGCAACCACCGCCGGCGAGCAACGCTGCGGCTGCACATGAGCACGAACATGACCGTGAGGCCGCGGCGCAGGCGGCGAAGTTCAAGGAGATCAACAGCCCGGCCGATTTCAAGACCGTAGAGGAAGCGGCTGCCGGTCTCAAGCACCCTGACCCGAAGGCGCAGACCATGGCTATCACGCGCCTGCAGGGGTACCTGGAAGATCGCGATCCCGCCAACGCCGACAAGGCTGGGAAGGCTCTCGTTGACCTGATGCGGGACCAGACCGCGGAGGAAGGCAATCGCGGAGCTGCCACCATGGCTCTGCGGTCCGCCGCCGACCGCTACTACGGTGTCCTCGAGGGTGCTCTTGGAGACAAGTCGGAGGTTGTGCGCTTCTCGGCCCTAACCGCTCTTGGTGGCGGGACGCCGGGGTCACCGGCCGAGAAGAAGCTCCTCGAGCTCACCAAGAGCGCCGATTCCGCCGTCAAGGCGACGGCCGTCGATGCTCTGACCTTCCTGCGCTCGAAGGCCGGCGGCGCTGAGATCGCCAAGCTCGTCGAGCAACTGGGCAATCCCGAGGGCGACGCTTCCGCTAAGGCTGCGATCGAGGTCAAGCTCAAGGGCGCCGTTGCCTTGCCCTACCTGGAGCGGGCCATCCGCAACAGCCCCAACCCTCGTCAGCGACACGCGGCAACTATGTGTGTCGCGTGCATCTGCGCGGGCAAGAACCCCTCTCAGCAGCGCTTCGCAGCCAGTGTGAAGGCCATCCGCAAGGGTGGGGCCCCGATTCCTGACTCCGATCTGCGCGGTCTGCCGATCCTGATCTACGCTCTCAAGGACACCGACCCGATGACCCGCGAGATCGCCGCCCAGGGCCTTGGCTATCTGGGCGATGAACGAGCCGCTGGTCCACTCGCGGCGGCTCTCAGTGACTCCGACACCCAGGTGCGACGACGCGCTGCCGCAGCCCTGGTCACCACTCCGGCGAAGACCGC